>JAQTVU010000017.1 GCA_028706695.1 Mycobacterium sp. | reverse complement strand
CGCGAGCCGCCGCTGACCTGAAAACGCCGCAGGACCTATCCGAACTGCTGTGGTCGTTCGCGCCGGCACCCCGGTCCCGGCCGGCCGACGGTTCCGAAATCCCGTCGGCCACCGAGGAGTCGAAGGCCATGGCACGGGAGCTGAAACGGCGCGGATTCCGTTTCGTCGGACCGACCACCGCCTACGCGCTGATGCAGGCGACCGGGATTGTCGACGACCACGTTCGCGGTTGCTGGGTGCCTTCGAGCCGCTGACGGCGCGGTCGGTGCGCCGCCTGCCGAGGAGCCGCGACAACACGGAAGCGGGCCATTGTGCAACTCCTGACCCGGATAGGGAACAATGGGGGGGTGAATTGGCAGTTCGATGTCGGGTATGGCTGGAGATTCGCCGGCGGGGCATGCTCGGCGCCGACCAGGTCCGCGAGCGCGGACCGGCTCGAAGGTGGAGGGAGCACTCGATGGCGGCGATGAAGCCCCGGACCGGGGACGGTCCTCTTGAAGCGACCAAGGAGGGGCGCGGCATCGTGATGCGGGTACCACTCGAGGGAGGCGGTCGGCTGGTCGTCGAACTGACGCCCGACGAAGCCGCGGCCCTTGGCGACGAGCTCAAGGGTGTGACCAGCTCCAGCTAGCGGCCTTTCGGAAGATACGCGGCCGAGGCTCAAGGGCACAGCTTCCGATAGATACCCAGGGTCTGCTCGGCCACGTGCGCCCAGGAGAATTCCTCGATGCAGCGCTGGCGTCCGGCCCGGCCGTAGCGCCTTGCTGTTTCGGGGTCTGCGAGCAACTCGTTGACCGCTTCAGCTAATCCGGCCCGGTAACCGCTCGGGTCGTCGGGGTCGTAGTGCACCAGCGACCCGGTAACGCCGTCCAGGACCACCTCGGGTATCCCGCCGACGTCGGACGCCACCACCGGCGTCTCACAGGCCATCGCCTCCAGATTGACGATACCCAGCGGCTCATACACCGATGGGCATACCAAGATGCTTGCTGCCGAAAGGATTTCGCGCAACTCACCGGTGGGCAGCATCTCCCGGATCCAGAACACCCCCGCGCGGGCGCGGGCCAGCCCTGCTATAGCCGTCCGAATCTCTTCAGCGATCTCCCGGGTGTCGGGCGCCCCGGCGCACAGCACCAGTTGCACATCGGGGCTGAATTGGCGTGCGGCCGCCACCAGATGGGCGACGCCCTTCTGCCGGGTGATCCGGCCGACGAACACCACGATCGGTCGGCTAGGGTCGACGCCGAGCTCGGCCAGCACGGAGCCGGCTCGCATCGGCCCGGCCGGGTGCCAGACCTCGGTGTCGACCCCGTTCCGGACGACATGAACCCGGCTCGGGTCCAGGGCCGGATAGAGGCGCAGCAGGTCTTCGCGCATCCCGGAGCTGACCGCGATGATCGCGTCGGCGGACAGGACCGCGATTCGCTCGATCCAGGTGGAAATCCGGTAGCCGCCGCCGAGCTGTTCGGCCTTCCAGGGCCGCCGCGGCTCAAGCGAATGCGCAGTCAGCACATGGGGGATGTCGTAGAGCAACGCCGTCAGATGCCCGGCCATGCCGGTGTACCAGGTATGCGAATGCACCACGGTGGCCGCGGAGGCGGCATCGACCATCATCAGGTCCGTGGACAATGTCGACAGTGCCGCGTTGGCGCCCGCCAACCGCGGGTCGGGCTGGTGGACGAAGGCGCCCGGCCGCGGTGCGCCCATGCAGTGGACGTCGACCTCGCACAGCTGACGCAGTTGGGTGACCAGCTCGGTGACGTGTACCCCGGCTCCGCCGTAGATCTCCGGTGGGTACTCCCGCGTCATCATCGCCACCCGCATACCCGCACGCTAGTTCGGCGACGACGCGGCCGGCGAATCAGGCCGGGGAGGAGGCGGACCGTGGGGCTTGAGTCGGCGACGACGCGGCCGGCGAATCAGGCCGGGGAGGAGGCGGACCGTGGGGCTTGAGTCGGCGACGACGCGGCCGGCGAATCAGGCCGGGGAGGAGGCGGACCGTGGGGCTTGAGTCGGCGACGACGCGGCCGGCGAATCAGGCCGGGGAGGAGCCGGACCGTGGGGCTTGAGTCGGCGACGACGCCGCCGGCGAATCGGGCCGGTAATCACATGCCGTTGGGTTGGCCGGCCGTCGCGAAGCCAATCACCTTGACGGACAGCCCCCCTCAGAACGGCCGTAAGCGCCATCCCCATGGCAACAGTTCGCGGCGGCCGATAGGTTTGTGCCATGAGGGAAGCGCCACACGTGCTGGGCATTGTCCTGGCCGGCGGTGAGGGCAAGCGGCTATATCCGCTGACCGCCGACCGCGCCAAGCCCGCGGTTCCCTTCGGCGGTGCCTATCGATTGATCGACTTCGTGCTGTCCAACCTGGTCAATGCCCGGTATTTGCGGATCTGTGTTCTCACGCAATACAAGTCTCATTCACTGGACCGTCACATCTCGCAGAACTGGCGGTTGTCCGGCCTGGCGGGAGAGTACATCACGCCGGTGCCCGCGCAGCAACGCCTAGGTCCCCGCTGGTACACCGGCTCGGCCGACGCGATCTATCAGTCGCTGAATCTCATCTATGACGAAGATCCCGACTACATCGTGGTTTTCGGCGCTGACCACGTCTACCGAATGGATCCCGAGCAGATGGTCCGTTTCCACATCGACAGCGGGGCAGGCGCCACCGTGGCCGGCATCCGGGTTCCGCGCAGTGAGGCCACCGCGTTCGGCTGCATCGACGCCGACGACTCCGGGCGCATCCACGCGTTCGTGGAGAAGCCGCTGGACCCGCCGGGAACTCCCGACGACCCCGAGTCGACGTTTGTGTCGATGGGTAACTATGTCTTCACGACGAAGGTGCTCATCGACGCGATTCGCGCCGACGCAGATGACGACCACTCGGACCATGACATGGGCGGCGACATCATCCCCCGCCTGGTGAACGACGGGATGGCCGCGGTCTACGACTTCTCCGACAACGAGGTGCCCGGTGCGACCGACCGCGACCGGGCCTACTGGCGCGACGTCGGGACGCTGGACGCGTTCTACGACGCGCACATGGACCTCGTTTCGGTGCATCCGATCTTTAACCTGTACAACAAGCGCTGGCCCATTCGCGGCGAGTCGGAGAACCTGGCGCCGGCCAAATTCGTCAATGGCGGCTCCGCACAGGAGTCGGTCGTGGGTGCCGGCAGCATCATCTCGGCGTCGTCGGTGCGCAACTCGGTCCTGTCGTCCAACGTCGTCGTCGACGACGGCGCGATCGTGGAAGGCAGCGTGATCATGCCGGGCGTGCGCGTTGGCCGCGGCGCGGTGGTACGCCACGCGATCCTGGACAAAAACGTCGTCGTCGGGCCCGGCGAGATCGTCGGTGTCGATCTGGAGAGGGACCGGGAGCGCTTCCCGATCAGCGCCGGTGGCGTGGTCGCGGTGGGCAAGGGCGTCTGGATCTAGCGCGGCCAGTTGCCGCGGCAGCGTCACCACACGTGCGGGAGCAACCGGTAGCGCACTTGCTGGGTGTATTCGCGATAGCCGCTGAGTTCACCGGTCAGCAAGGCTTCTTCGTCGCGAATGCGGAGCACCAGGACCAGCAGGCCGGGGATCAGCAGGAGCAACCCCCAGTATGAGCCCAACGCCAACGGGATGCCGAGCATCAGCACCACGTTGCCGGTGTACATCGGGTGGCGCACCAGCCCGTACAACCCGGTCGAGACGAGCGTTTGGCCCTCCTCGACACGGACATTGGCTGCCGCGTAGCCGTTTTGGATGGTCACCAGCATCGCCACCCCGAGCCCGACGGCGGTCAGCACGTCGCCGATCACCGACACCGGCGCCGGCACCCGCGACCATCCGTAACGCCAGTCCAGGGCGCTGACGACGAACGTGGCGGGGAACGCAATGAACATGACGGTGATGAGAATCTTTTGCAACGGCCGCGTTTCCGCCTTCGGCCCGGCCTGCATCCGCCGCTCGAGCGCGGCTGGGTTGGCGCGCATCAGATAAATGGTCTGGACCCAGGCGACTAGCGCGAACACCGCGAGGAATACCCAGCCCTGCCAGTAGAGCACAGTACCGGCCGGCACGAACAGTAGCAACCCAAACGCAATCAGGCCTAGTGCGGCCGAGAGTAGGCCTTTGACAACAGTATTCATGACAGCGTCCTTACGTCTGCACATCGCGGCGCCGAAACGCCGCTACACCCAAAGCGATCAGCCCCAGGTCGGTCGTCAACATCACGAGCAGCGGAACCGGGGTGAAGCTATGACCTGAGACCAGCGGAACGTGGGCGAACGGTTCCAGGTTGAGCACCCACTGCGGAGAGCCGGACAATTCACCGATGAGATACAGCGCGACGAATGCGACCAGCACGCCCCACGCCACCGGGCTGTATCGCGGCGCGAGTCCGAACAGCGCTACGGCTACCGCGGCGGGCAGCCACACCGCGGGCAACTGAACCAACGCGGTGCCCACCACCATGGGCAGTCGGCCGCAGACATCGTGCGCAGAGACGCCGTAGGCCAACCCCGCGACCACCCCGGCGACCCCGATGGCTGCCGCCGAACCAGCCAGCGCCAATACTAGATGCCCAGCCAGCCAACGGCTTCGGCTCGTCGAACCGCTCAGCAGCGTCTCGGTGTGTTGACCGGTTTCTTGCTGGCGGAGTCGCAGCGTCAGCGAGATCGCGAAGGCGGCCGCCATCATGCCCAGCATGCTGAACGCCGCGGCAACGAACGCCTGTTCCAGTATCTTGGTGCCGCCCATCCGCACAACCACGTCACGCGCCGCCGCGCCACCGAGTTCGTCACCGACGCCGTGCACGATGCTGCCGATCAACAGTCCATACAGACACAGCCCACCGGTCCACATCGCCAGCGCGCCCCGGTCGAGTCGCCACGCCAGTCCGAAAGCGGTGCGCAGCAGAGGCGTTGCTTCGGACGGGCCGGGCCGCTCGGCGATCAGTCCCGCTCCGACGTCGCGTCCGGCGAGCAGTCGGTAGGCCAGCGCCGTCAGCAGCACCGTCGTCGCGAGATGCAGCAGCAACACCCACCACCGGTCACCGGCGTACGGGCGGACCTGCAGCGACCAGCCCAGCGGCGAGAGCCACGACAATGCGGCCGCCCCGGCGTCGCCGGCGGCGCGCAGCGTGAACGCGGCGGCCAGCACGCCGAATGCCGCTCCGCGAGCGAACCGCGCGCTCGTCGAAAGTTGCGCTGTCACAGCGGCTACCGCGGTGAACACCGAGCCGGAGCAGGCCAGTGCCGCGCCGAAGGTCAGCGATCCACCGGGCGGGACGTCGGTCACGAGCAGTCCCGACGCGCCGATCACGCCGGTGGCGATACTGGCCCCGAACGACACCAGCAGCGCGGCACTGAGGCTGGCATAGCGACCGATGGCGGTCGAGTCCACCAGCTCGGTCCGGCCGGCCTCCTCGTCGGCGCGGGTGTGCCGGATGACGGTCAGGATGACCGCCACCGATATCAACAGGTGAAATGCCCCGGCCTTCCAAATACCAACGGCGCCAAGGCTGTCGTTGTAGATCTGCCCGTAGAGCGCGCGCTGCGCGGGGCTGGCCATGATCGAAGCCGCGAAGCCGGCACGGGCGCCCGGGGTGGGATAGACCATTTCGATGCTGCCGACATACACCGTTGCCGGCGGCACCGACAGCAGCAACACCCACAGCGGCAGCGAGATCCGGTCGCGGCGCACGTCGAGCCGCAGCATCCCAAGCGTTCCCGAGAAGTTCGACCCGCGCTGCGGTGCGGGGTGTGCGGGTCGGTGCGACCGATCCAAGGTTGCGGAGCTCATGATGCGGAAACCCGTACCGCGGTGTCGTAGTGGCGCAGGAATAGCTCCTCGAGCGTGGGCGGCTGGCTGACGAGGCTGCGCACGCCGGCATCGCCGAGCGCCCGGATCAGTTCGCCGAGGCTTTCGCCGTCGACCTGAGCGCGCACGGTGTTGCCCTCGACGCTGACGTCTTCCACCCCCTTGATACGGGTGAGGTCGCCGGGGTCGCCGGTGATTTCGGCCTTGATCGAGGTGCGGCTCAGATGCCGCATCGAGTCCAGCGAACCGCTCTCGACGGTCTTGCCGGCCCGGATGATGGTCACCCGTTCGCACAGCGCTTCGGTCTCGGCCAGGATGTGGCTGGACAGCAGGACCGTCGCGCCACGGTCGCGAGACTCCGCGACGCACTGTTGAAAGACGTTCTCCATCAACGGGTCCAGACCGCTGCTGGGCTCGTCCAAGAGCAGCAGGCGGGCTCGTGAGGAGAAGGCGGAAATGAGCGAGACCTTTTGCCGGTTGCCCTTCGAGTACGTTCGCGACTTCTTGCTCGGGTCGAGGTCGAAGCGCTCGATCAGCTCGGCGCGACGCTGGTGGTCGATGCCGCCGCGCATGCGGGCCAGCATGTCGATGGTCTCGCCGCCGGTCAGCGTCGGCCACAGAGTGACATCGCCTGGCACATAGGCGATCTGGCGGTGCAATGCGACCGCGTCCGTCCACGGGTCCCCGCCCAGTAGCCGCACCATGCCGCCGTCGGACTTCACCAGGCCGAGCAGGACGCGAATGGTGGTGGACTTGCCGGCACCGTTAGGCCCCAGGAAGCCATGCACCTCGCCTTCGCGCACCGTGAGGTCCAGGCCGTCCAGCGCCCGTACGGCGCCGAAGTTCTTGGTCAGGCCCCGGATGCGGATGGGCGTGACAGGGTCAATCGGCATGGTCTTCTCCGTGATCATCGGCGGCCAGGAATGCGTCGTACATGGTGCGGTCGACCATCAACCCTTCGGTGTAAATCTCGAGCGCGGGCAGCACCATCTCGCGGGCGTAGTCCCGCAGGACCGCGCGGATATCCGTTGGGGTTTCGTGCATTTGCAGATAGAGCAGGAAGCCGCCACCGCCGGTGATGCCGAGATATCTCGCCCGGGCGTGGGGGTCTCGGCTCGGTTTCAACGTGCCGGCTCGCACGCCCTCGTTCAGGTACTCTTCGGCATTGTCGATCATCCTGCGCCACAACATGTTTGCCAGCTCACCGCCGGATTGCATGCTGCGGACCAGGTAGGCCATCAGCGGCGCGTACGACTCGATCTCGGCCATTTGTGCGAACCAGGTGGCGGGGTCGTTCGACTTGAGCGCCTCGGACTTGCTGTTGCGGATCTCGTCGGCGACGTAGTCGTCGCACGCCTTGCGCAACCCCTTTTTGGAGCCGAAGTGGTGAATGACCAGCGCGGCGCTCACCCCCGCCGCTTCGGCGATCGCGCGCAGCCCCACGCCGAACCCTTGCTCGCCGAACTGCTCGATCGCCGCGTCGCGGATCCGTGCGGCGGCGGTCAGGTCGGCTGAACGCATGTTCAGTACACTAAACGTTCGTTCAGTCAGGAGTCAAGGAGGCGGCGCATGGTGAATTCGTGAAGGGAGCCGGGCGGCGGCTGGCGGCCTGCGGATCTAGTCGCGCACGGCGGCCAGCAGCCCATCTCCGAGGGGCACCAGGGCGGGGGTGAGCCGCTCGTCCGCGGCGATCAGCCGGGCGGCCTCGCGGACCGCCACCACCTCGGCGTCACGCGCCGTGGGCTCACCGGCCCGGCCGCCCAGCGCCGCCCGGTGCAGGACGATCACCCCGCCCGGTCGCAGCAAACGCACGCCCTCGACGACGTACTTCGGCTGGTCGATCGGATCGGCGTCGACGAACACCAGGTCGTAGGATTCGTCGGCGAGTCGGGTGAGCACCTCCTGGGCGCGGCCACCGATCAGTCGGGTGCGCGACGGGCCCACCCCGGCTTCGCAGAACGCCTGCTTGGCCAGCCGCAGGTACTCGGGCTCGATGTCGATCGTGGTCAACACGCCGTCGTCGCGCATGCCCGACAGCAACCACAGCCCACTGACGCCGGCGCCGGTACCGACCTCGGCAACGGCCTTACCGCCGCTGAGTTTGGCCAGCAGGCTCAGCAGGGCGCCCACCGCGGGCGTCACCGCTCCCGCGCCGATGTCCACGGCGCGCTCACGGGCGCTAGCCAGGATCGTGTCTTCCGAGATCGACCCCTCGGCGTGGGCGAAGAGTGACTCGGCCCGGTTGGGGGCCTCCTGGCCGGGAGTGTCGTCCGTGCCGTCCATGTCCGCAGCGTAGCCGGATCAGCGCCGCCGTCGGACAGGCGCGCCTAACCAGCCCGCCTAACCAGCCCGCCTAACCAGCCATCGTGACACGCCCGGGACATCCGGCGGGTTTAAGGTCACCCCGCGGCGGATATGTCCTGGATAATGCGGAAAAGGAAATGTTTCTCAGGCTCAACTCAGATTGCTCATATACCGCACACACTCCGGTAGGCAACGGTGGCCGTATGGAACGCGGAGGGTGCGGGACCGGGAATACAGAATGGCAGCTTCGTGTTGCCGCCACTGACGAATTGCCAAGCTGTGGCAGCCGGGATGGGGAGGATTCGATTATCACCACGCTTTTGAGCCCGACCAGCATGTCTCACGCCCAGGAATGTCCCAACGACAAGTGGGTCGAGTCGTGCGACGAGCTGCGGGGAACCGCGGTGTTCGACGTGACCGGCGACAAGTCGACGATGCCGTCGTGGGACGAGTTGGTGCGCCAGCACGCCGACCGGGTTTATCGGCTGGCCTACCGGCTCTCCGGAAACCAGCATGACGCCGAGGATCTGACCCAGGAGACGTTCATCCGGGTGTTTCGCTCGGTGCAGAACTACCAGCCCGGGACCTTTGAAGGCTGGCTGCACCGCATCACCACCAACCTGTTCCTCGACATGGTGCGCCGCCGCGCCCGCATCCGGATGGAGGCGCTGCCCGAGGACTACGACCGGGTGCCCGCAGACGAGCCGAACCCCGAGCAGATCTACCATGACGCACGGCTCGGTGCCGACTTGCAGGCCGCCCTGGATTCTCTGCTGCCGGAGTTTCGTGCCGCGGTGGTCCTGTGCGACATCGAGGGCCTGTCCTACGAGGAGATCGGCGCCACGCTGGGCGTGAAGCTGGGGACGGTGCGCAGTCGCATCCACCGCGGACGTCAGGCCTTGCGCGACTACCTGGCCGCACACCCCGACCGGGGTACCGGCGCCGACACCACGTATGGAAAGTCGGCGTAGCCCAGGGCCGCTTTCGACCAGCGGGCCGGCGGCTCATCGGCATCCGAATTGCCGCGCCAGTTCGGCAAATCGGCGCTTTCGCGCTCGGTAGGTGCGGTGTGGCACAGCATGCCGCGCTACATTCGAGGATGTCGGGCTGCTTTAGGTGGGGCTGAGAGGAGCTGGCGATGGCCGACCGTGGGCATGTGTTCCGCCGCGCGTTCTCCTGGCTCCCCGCACAGTTTGCTTCTCAAAGCGATGCGCCGGTGGGTGCGCCGCGCCGATTCGGTTCCACCGAGCATCTGTCCGTCGAGGCGATCGCCGCGTTCGTCGACGGCGAGTTGCGGATGAACGCACACTTGCGTGCCGCCCACCATTTGTCGTTGTGCCCGGAATGTGCGGCCGAAGTGGACGAGCAGAGCCGGGCGCGCGCGGCTTTGCGCGATTCACATCCCATTCGCGTCCCAAGCACATTGCTCGGAATGCTGGCCGATATTCCGCGCTGGTCGCCCGACGACATCGCGCCGCCGTCTTCGGACCTTCTCGCCGACCGTGACAGGCGCCGACAGCGCAAGCGCCGGTAGCTTTGGCGCGGCACGGGCCCGCTCCCTGCCCGACACCGGGGCTGTGTGGATACTAAGGTGAACAGGATTGCGTAGGCGCGTGTGAATCGCGCCGTGAACGGCCCGTCGCAAGTGCTCAAGAAGAGGATCCAAAAGGGATAACGTGACCTCCGACCAAGGCAATGACAGCGGCCGAAACAGCGCTCCCCGCCTGGCCCCGCGCCCCATCTCCCGGCCGCCGGTCGATCCCGCGTCGCGTCAAGCGTTCAGCCGTCCCGACGGCCTGAAGGGGTCTTTCGTGGCGGAACGCGTGCGACCGCCGAAGTATCAGGACCAAGCCGAATTCCAGCAGAACGACAAGCCGGCCGACCCGGTGCTTCAGGAGGCCTTCAGCCGGCCGGCCGGGGTTGCGGACTCCCTGCAGCGCCACCCCGTCGATGCCGGCGCGCTGGACGCCGAGAAAGACGCCGCCGCGGGTGACGAACCCGACGATCCGTGGCGCGATCCCGGGGCCGCGGCGGCTCTTGGCACCCCGGCGGTGGCCGCGGCGCCACCGCCGGCCCCGCGCGGGTACGACGGCAAGCTCGGCGTCCGTGACGTGCTGTTCGGCGGCAAGGTGTCCTACCGCGCGCTGGCCGTCCTGGCGCTGGTCGCGCTGCTGATCGGCCTGGTCGGCGGGGTGATCGGTCGCAAGACCGCCGAGGTCGTCGAGGCGTTCACCACTTCCCGGGTGACCCTGGCGACCAACGGCAACGGTCAGGAACCGGCGGGCCGATTTGCCAAGGTGGCCGCCGCCACCGCCGACTCCGTGGTGACCATCGAGTCCAAGAGCGACCAAGAGGGTCTGCAGGGCTCGGGCGTCGTCGTCGACGGACACGGCTACATTGTCACCAACAACCATGTGATCTCCGAGGCGGCCAACAATCCGAGCCAATTCAAGACCACCGTGGTGTTCAACGATGGTAAGGAAGTGCCCGCCAATCTGGTGGGGCGTGACCCCAGGACGGACCTGGCCGTCCTCAAGGTCGACAACGTCGACAATCTGACCGTGGCCCGGCTCGGCGACTCCGACAAGGTCCGCGTCGGCGACGAAGTGCTGGCCGCGGGCGCGCCGTTGGGGCTGCGCAGCACCGTCACCCAGGGCATCATCAGCGCGCTGCACCGGCCCGTGCCGCTGTCGGGGGAAGGCTCCGACACCGACACCGTCATCGACGCATTGCAGACCGACGCCTCGATCAACCACGGCAACTCCGGCGGGCCCCTGATCGACATGGATTCCCAGGTGATCGGCATCAACACCGCGGGCAAGTCGCTGTCGGACAGCGCGAGCGGCCTGGGCTTCGCCATTCCGATCAACGAGGCGAAGACGGTCGCCCAAACGCTGATCCGGGACGGCAAGATCGTGCACCCGACGCTGGGCGTCACCACCCGGTCGGTCAGCAACGCGATCGCGTCCGGTGCACAGGTGGCCAACGTGAAGGCGGGAAGCCCGGCGCAGAAGGCGGGCATCCTCGAAAACGATGTGATCGTCAAGATCGGCAATCGCAAGGTGGCCGACTCCGACGAATTCGTCGTCGCTGTGCGGCAGCTGACGGTCGGGCAGGACGCGCCGGTGGAGGTGGTCCGCGACGGCCGGCATGTCACGCTGACGGTCAAGCCCGAACCCGAAACCGGCTAGATGTTCGCCAACGTCGGCTGGGGTGAAATGCTCGTCCTCGTGGTGGTCGGGCTGGTCATCCTCGGCCCGGAGCGGCTACCGGGCGCCGTCCGCTGGACGTCCACGGCGCTGCGCCAGGCGCGTGACTACCTCAGCGGGGTGACCAACCAGCTGCGTGAGGACATCGGCCCCGAGTTCGACGACTTGCGGGAGCCGCTCAGCGAGCTGCAGAAACTGCGGGGCATGACGCCGCGCGCCGCGCTGACCAGGCATCTGCTGGACGGCGACGACTCGTTCTTCACCGGCAACTTCGACCGCCCGGTCAACGGCGTTCGGGCCGACTCCACCAAGCCAACTCCGCCGTCGGCGCCCGCACCGCATGAGCCCGGCCACACGCCGTTCGACGTCGACGCGACCTGAGCGAGATCCCTCAGCGCCGGGTCGGGTCCAGCCCCAGCGACACGCCCGCCAGCCCGCGTCGCCGCGACGACAAGATGTCGGCGACGTTGCGCAGTTCCTTGCTCACCGGCGAATCGGGCATGCTCAGCACAACCGGCGTGCCCGCGTCACCGGCGGCGACCAGCGCCGGGTCCAGCGGGATCTGACCCAGCAGCGGCACGTCGGCGCCGACCGCGCGCGACAGCCGCTGGGCGACCTGCCGGCCGCCGCCCTCGCCGAACACCTGCAGCGTCGAGCCGTCCGGCAGCGTCAGCCCCGACATGTTCTCCACCACACCGACGACGCGCTGGCGGGTCTGCAGCGCGATGCTGCCGGCCCGTTCGGCGACTTCGGCCGCAGCGAGTTGCGGGGTGGTTACCACCAGGATCTCGGCGTTGGGGATCAGCTGCGCAACCGAGATGGCGATGTCTCCGGTTCCCGGCGGCAGGTCTAGCAGCAGCACGTCCAGGTCGCCCCAGTACACGTCGGCCAAGAATTGCTGCAGGGCCCGGTGCAGCATCGGGCCGCGCCACGCCACCGGCGCGTTGCCCTCGGTGAACTGGGCGATCGAGATGACCTTCACCTCGTGGGCGACCGGGGGCAGGATCATCGACTCGACCTGGGTCGGGCGCTCGGTGGTGCCCATCATCCGTGGGATGGAGTGTCCGTGGATGTCGGCGTCGAGGACGCCGACCGCCAAACCTCGGGCGGCCATCGCCGCGGCCAGGTTGACCGTGACGGTGGACTTGCCGACGCCGCCCTTGCCGGAGGCCACCGCGTACACCCGGGTCAGCGAGCTGGGCTGGGCAAAGGGGATGACGGGCTCGCGGGCGTCACCACGCAACTGCTTGCGCAACTCGGTGCGCTGCTCGTCGTTCATCACGTCGAGGCTGACCTTCACCGTCCCGGTGCCGGGAACGTCGGCGACCGCCGCGGTGATGCGCTCGGTGATCTCGGCCTTCTTCGGGCAGCCGGCGATGGTGAGGTAGATCGCCACGTGGACGCCGCCATCGGGCTCGATGTCGATGCTTTTGACCATCCCGAGTTCGGTGATGGGACGCCGCAGTTCGGGGTCGATCACCTTGCTCAGCGCGCTGCGGACGGCGGCGCCGAGGTCGGCGGTGTCATGCCTGGACATCACCGCCGAGTCTATGCCCCCCGGGTTCTTGCCGGGCGGTCCGGTGCGAATGTCAGCCGGCCGGCGGTGCTGCGGGCGTGGCGGCCTCGGGTGGCGGCGGAGCCAGCCACGGTGGCGAGGGCGGCGGCGGATTCTGCGGCCCGACGCAGATCAGCGTGCAGCCGGGCTGTTGCAGCTGTACCTGCGGTGAGGCGGCAGGCGCCAGCCACGGGAACGTCGGCGGGGGACTGGCGGGCTGACCCAAGTCGATCAGCGGCGTGCGCGCGAGCGGGTCGTCCGTCGGCAAGCCGTTGACGTTCATCGGCAGATTCGGTCCGAGCCCCTCCGCATGCTCGAGATGCGCGTCGCCGAGCGGGGGCGGCGGCCCCGTCATCGGCGGCAGGTCGAGCGGGACGACACCGGTGGCGTAGGCCGAGGCCCACCCCAGCACGTTCTGCGCATACGACACCGCGTTGTTGTAGCGCAAGATCGCGGCCATGACCTGCGACGGGTCGCGCAGGTTGAGCCCACCGCTGCACAGGTACCGGGCGGCGGCCAGCGTCGAGTCGAACAGGTTCTGCGGATCGGCCACGCC
>JAQTVU010000456.1 GCA_028706695.1 Mycobacterium sp. | reverse complement strand
GCGGGTCTTCAACGAGGTCCGGGAGCTGGAGACACACGGCGCGCGGCCCAGCACCTCCGTCGAGTCCGATCAGATGATCCCCGCGGGACTGTTCACCGGGGTGGACAAGGCGCTGCTGGCCCGCATCGGCGACGCGTTCGTGACGCTCCCGGAGGGCTTCACCGCGCACCCGCGGGTGCAGCCGGTGCTGGAGAAGCGCCGGCAAATGGCCTACGAGGGCAGGATCGACTGGGCCTTCGGCGAAATGCTGGCCTTCGGTTCGCTGGTGGCCGAGGGGAAACTGGTGCGACTGTCGGGGCAAGACACCCGGCGCGGCACCTTCTCCCAACGGCACTCGGTGATCTTCGACCGCAAGACCGGCGTGGAGTTCACGCCGCTGCAGTTGCTGGCCACCAATCCCGATGGCACCCCCACCGGAGGCAGGTTCCTGGTGTACGACTCACCGCTGTCGGAGTACGCCGCCGTCGGTTTCGAGTACGGCTACACCGTCGGCAACCCCGACGCCCTGGTGGTGTGGGAGGCCCAGTTCGGCGACTTCGCCAACGGCGCGCAGTCGATCATCGACGAGTTCATCAGCTCCGGTGAGGCCAAATGGGGACAGCTGTCCAGCGTGGTGCTGCTGCTGCCGCACGGACATGAGGGCCAGGGGCCCGACCACACCTCCGGCCGCGTCGAACGCTTCCTGCAACTGTGGGCAGAGGGCTCGATGACGATCGCCATGCCCTCGACCCCGTCCAACTACTTCCACCTGCTGCGTCGCCACGCCCTCGACGGCGTGCAGCGTCCGCTGATCGTGTTCACGCCCAAATCGATGCTGCGCAACAAGGCGGCGGTCAGCGACATCAAGGACTTCACCGAGATCAAGTTCCGCTCGGTGCTGGAAGAACCCACCTACGAAGACGGCGTCGGCGACCGCGGCAAGGTGACCAGGGTCCTGCTGACCAGCGGCAAGATCTATTACGAACTGGCGGCCCGCAAGGCCAGGGACAACCGCGACGACGTGGCCATCGTGCGCATCGAGCAACTCGCCCCGCTGCCCATGCGCCGGCTCCGCGAAACGCTGGACCGCTATCCCAACGCCGACGAGTTCTCCTGGGTGCAGGAGGAGCCGGCCAACCAGGGCGCATGGCCGCGATTCGGCCTGGAGCTGCCCGAGTTGCTGCCCGACAAGCTCAGCGCGCTCAAGCGGATCTCACGCCGAGCGATGTCGGCCCCGTCGTCGGGTTCGTCGAAGGTGCACGCCGTCGAGCAACGGGAGATCATCGACACGGCGTTCGGCTGAGCCGGCACGCGTAGTCCAGCGCCCGGGGTACCGTCTAACTCTGGACTCGACGGTCGCCTCGCCCCCAAGTCGAGGAAGATGGTCGAGGACGAGAAAGGTTCCGCATGCAGGGGTTCGCCGGAAAGGTCGCCGTGGTCACCGGCGCGGGGTCGGGCATCGGGCAGGCGCTGGCCGTCGAGCTGGGCCGCTCGGGCGCCAAGCTGGCGATCAGCGACATCGACACCGAAGGACTGGCGGAAACCGAGCAGCGGCTCAAAGCCATCGGCACACCGGTGAAATGCGACCGGCTGGACGTGACCGAACGCGAGGCCTTCCTCGGCTACGCCGACGCGGTCGGCGAACACTTCGGCAGGGTGAACCAGATTTACAACAACGCCGGCGTCGCCTTCACCGGCGACGTCGAGGTCACCCAGTTCAAGGACATCGAACGCGTGATGGACGTCGACTACTGGGGCGTCGTCAACGGCACCAAGGCCTTTCTTCCGCACCTGATCGCCTCCGGCGACGGCCACGTCGTCAACGTCTCCAGCGTGTTCGGGTTGTTCGCGGTGCCGGGGCAAGCGGCATACAACTCGGCGAAGTTCGCGGTCCGGGGTTTCACCGAAGCGCTGCGCCAAGAAATGGTGCGGGCCGGCCACCCGGTGGGGGTGACCACGGTGCACCCGGGCGGCATCAAGACCGCGATCGCCCGCAACGCCACCGCCGCCGAGGGCCTGGACCGCGACCAGCTGGCCAAGCTGTTCGACAAGCGCATGGCGCGGACCACCCCGCAGCGCGCCGCCGAGATCATCCTGGACGGCGTGCGCAAGAACCGGGCCCGGGTGCTGGTCGGCGGCGACGCCAAGGTTCTGGACATCCTGGTGCGGCTGACCGGTTCGGGATATCAGCGACTGGTCCCCGCGGCGATGAACCGATTGATGCCCAGCTGACCTTCCGGCCCGCGGCAAACGTCAGCGCCCCAGCGGGTGTTCCGCCAGCCACCCGCCGGCCACCGCCTGCGGGTCGGCTCCGCCGGCGACCTGGCGGCGCATCGCGGCCAGGGCCGCGGTGTCCAGCACGCCGGCCACTTCGTTGATCGCCAGCAGCTGACGATCGCTCAGCGCGTTACGGCGATACAGCGGCACCACGTTCTCGGCCCGTATCAGCGCGGGTTTGCCGTCGGCCAGCGGTACCAGGTCGGCGGGAATGCCCGGGTCGGCGGTCGTGGTCCACGCCGCGGTCAGCTGGCCGGCCCGCAGCGCGGCGAACATCGTTGCCTCATCGGGGAATTCATGTGGAGCGGGGAGCCGGCAGGCGCCCACCGACGCTGGGGCACCGCGCCCGGCGACGGCTCCCATCACCAGGCCGTCGCAGTGTCTGGGTAAGGCGCTCAGGCCCGTGCCGGCGTCCGTGCCGGCCCAGGCCTTGGCGGTGGCGCGCGTCACCAACAGCACGGGTTTGTCCTCGGCGGCCGTTGTGTAGTCGCCCGCGGCGATGCCCTCGGGCAGCGCCGACACCATCGCGCGGTAGACCTGGGTGTCGGACAGTGCGACCGCCCCCGGCTGCAGCATCTGCAGCGTCTGGCCGGTGAAGGCCGGGAACACCGTCAAGGCGCCCGAGTCCAGTTGCGGCATCGGGTCGGCGGCCGTCTGGCTCTGCGCCGCGAAACCGTAGGAACGCAGCGCCGCGACGTAGACATCGGCAAGCAACGTCGACTCCGGCTCGGGCCGGGCGCCGACCGTCACCGGACGACGGACATGCCGGTCGTCGGTGTCGGTTGCGCACCCGGCGGCCAGCAGTAGGACGAGGAGCAGCAGCGCGGCCGGCCTGGCACCTTTCACCCCGCGATGTCTAAAGGTCCGGCGGCCCAGGGCAATGCCCGCTCAGATCAGGCCCAGCTCGGTAACCGCCCTGCGCTCGTCGGCCAGCTCGGCGGTCGACTTGTCGATGCGGGCGCGGGAGAAGTCGTCGATGTCCAAGCCGGTGACGATCGACCAGTTGCCGTCCTCGGTGGTGACCGGGAACGACGACATCAGGCCCTCCGG
>JAQTVU010000455.1 GCA_028706695.1 Mycobacterium sp. | reverse complement strand
GCGCCAACCGGATGGATCATCGCGCCGTAACCGCCGATGTAGGACTGAGCCACGTGTGCGGCGACAACATTCGGCAGAACTTCCTGCAAGATGTCGTTCGGCTTGCTACGGCCCAACAGATTGCCGTGGTACATCGTCTGCATCGACGTCATGCCACCCATGCCGGTGCCCTGGGTGCTGGCCACCAGACTGGGATGGACATAGCGCATGACTTCGGCCGGACTGAACCCGGCACTCAGAAACGCGTCGACCGTCGCGACGATGTTCCAGAGTGCCACCCGGTCGACGGAACTGGCCATGTCGGGGCTGATGCCCCACACCGTCGGGTCGAACCCGGTCGGGATCTGGGCGCCGACGGTCCGCGACAGCTTGGTCTTCCGCGGTACCCGAATCTCGGTGCCCGCCTTGCGGATCACCTGCCAGTCGGTGGAGTCCGGAACAGGCCGGACGACCGTGTGCTCGGGGTCGAACTCGACGAAGGCGCGGGCGTCGGCCTCCGAGGAGACGACGAAGGAGAAGTCCTTGTCCAGGAACACCGACACCAGCAGCGGCGAGGCGTGGTCGGGGTCGATCGCGCCGTCGTCGACGAACTCACGGATGCCGCAGCGCTGCACGACGGTGTCGTGGTAGCGCTCGACCAATTCGGATTCGTCAACCAGTTCGCCGGATTCGGTGTCGTACCAACCCGGTCGAGGATCGTCCTCCCAGCGGATCAGGCCGGTCGTCCACGCCAGTTCCAGGACACCGGCCGCCGACAGCTCTCCCATGACCTCCATCTCAAACCGGGTCCGCGATGAGCCGTAGGGCCCGAGTTCGGCGCCGCCGACGATCACCACCAGCTCGGCTGGGTCGACGTCGAGGTCGTCCCAGCGCGGGGGCGGTGCCGGGCTAAAACCGCGCGGCGGGGACGGCAGCGCGGCGATGGTGTGCGCGGCCCCGCCGGTCTCGACCTCCTCGGGCGGCGCGGCCTGTCCGCGTGCCTTGGCAGCCAGTTCGGCCATGTCCAGCCCGGCTTCGCCGAGGCCGCCGGTCAGGTCCGCCGTTATCGGCGAACGCGCGGCCGCCACCTTGGATTCCACGTCGCACAGAGCCAGCAGCATCGCGGCCATCTCGTCGGTCGAATAGGTGGTGACACCGGCCTCCTCCACCGCGGCGACGATCGCGTCGTTGTGGCCCATCAGCCCTGTGCCGCGCGTCCAGCCGATCAGCGCGTGCGCCAGGCTGACCCGCTGCGACCACGAGGACTCGGCGTGCCATCGACTCACCACGGCGTCCAGCGCGGACTTGGCTTCCCCATAGGCGCCGTCGCCGCCGAACATGCCGCGGTTGGGTGAGCCGGGCAGCACGACATGCAGCCGCGAGGCGATATCGCGTTCGGCGCCGATCTTCGACAACCCGCCGATCAGCCGCTGCACCGCCCACAGCAGCACCTTCATCTCCATCTCGAAGCGCGCACCGGCCTCGGACAAATCGCCCGCCACGCGCGGCGCCGCGAACGGGAACAGCAGCGTCGGTGTCTGCGCGTCCTTGAGGTGAATCGATTGCGGGCCAAGGCTTTCCGTCTGCTCGCTGCCGATCCACCCGACCAGCGCGTCGATATCGGCGTAGGAGGCCATGTTGGCCGGGACCACCCACAGCACCGCACCGTAGCGGGCGTGGTCGCGGTACAGCCCCCGGTAGAACGCCAGTCGCTGCTCATCGAGCTTGGACGTCGTCGCGATGACGGTGGCACCGCCGTCGAGCAGTCGCGCCACGACCGACGCCGCGATGGAGCCCTTCGAAGCACCCGTGACGACGGCGACTTCGCTGCTGTGGGGCCCCTGGTCCGGGTTCTCGGCCCCGGCGGCGATCCGGCCGTACAGCGCCGCGTGGATCTGGCGGCCCGCGGCCAGCGACTTGCCCTGCCACCAGCTGGCCTGAGTGGCGACAACGTGGCCGGCGCCCTCGAACCGTTCGGACAACCGCGCCCAGTCGGCGTCGATCTCGCCCTCGTCGGTGAGCCACAGCTTGACCAAGTCCTCGCGGGCGCTGGCCCAGCGGTCGTCGAAGACCACCGCTTTCCGGGAATCGAACACCGGCGCGACCAGGCGCGGCCAGTCCGCGCCCAGTTCGGCGGTGACCAGGTCGACGAGCTCGGCATCGGTGGCCTGCGGTAAGGCAGTCACGGGGTTGTCGTGGCCCAGCTGGCCCAGCACGAGGCGGGCCGCCGACGCCAGCACCCCGTCGGGGCCGGTGATCTGCGCGGTGAACTCGCCCAGCGCGGCCGCGTCGATCGTCGCGCCGCCGCCGCCCGCGGATGGCAGCGCCACCGAGATGCCGCGCCGTGCCGCGACGGCGGTGACCGCGGCGTCGATGACCTTGTCGACGGCGGAGGCGTCGGCCAGCGCACCCTCGTGCAGGTGACCCATCGCGCCGCCGCGAACGCTGGTGCCCTCGCGGGTGCCCAATGCGACTTCGACCATGACGTGTTTGGCCCAGCCGTCGCCAAGCTCCCAGGTCTTCTTCACCCGCTCGGCGACGGCGGCCGGCCGCCTGCCGGACGGACCGAGGACCGTGCGCAGCTGGTCGTTGATCGCATCGGAAAGCACTGGGCCATAAGGTTTGTAGGTGCGTGCCAGCTTGGTCACCTGGGCGCGCAGCCCCGCCAGGTCGGCCTCGGCGGCGCCGTCGATGGCCCCTAGGTTCAACTCCGAACCCAAGTCCACCAGCAGCTGGTTGCGCCGCGACGACGCGCCGTCGGTGATGGATTCGATGGAGTCCAGCTCCTCGATCTGGTCGATGCGCATCTTGGCCGACAACGCGATCAACGCCAGGGTCGCGTCGGCGGCGTCGAACACGATGTCCTCGGGGCGAGCCGCCCCAGTGGGCGCGGCCGGTACCGGCGCGGGAGTCGCCTCCGCCGCCTCCGTCGTCTCCGTTGTCTCCGTGGCCGTCTCTTCCGCCGGCGCGGTCGGTTCGGGGGTGTCCTCGGGCTCAGTGTCCGCATCGGTGGCGAACAGCACCGCCGCGTCGCGCTCGGCATTGAGCACTTCGACTGTGCGGTGGGCATATTCGGCGATCTTGAGGGTATTGGTCGCCAGCCCCGCTACGGTCGGCGCCGACTTCACGCCGATCTCGACGAACCGCTCCACACCCAGGCCACCGGCGGCTTCCTCGGTGAAGAGCAGATCTTGCGTCTCGATCCAGCGCACCGGGCTGGCGAATTGCCAGGCCAGCAGCTCGATCAGCACCTTGCGGGCCAGCTCGCGCGGCTTCTCCGCACGCCCGGTCTCGTAGGCGGCGAGGACTTCGTCGAGCGGTTCGGCCGGCAC
>JAQTVU010000454.1 GCA_028706695.1 Mycobacterium sp. | reverse complement strand
CAAGCGGCTTGGCCAGTGTCTCGATGACATCCGCGGTCGACGACCGCATGTTGGTCAGCTTCTTCTCGCGCGTCACATTGATGTCGAGATCCTCCGGGCGCGGGTTGATTCCGACCACCATGCCCGCGTAGGTGTCCTGCCCGGGCTCGACGAAGAACTGGCCCCGATCGGCCAGCTGCAGCAAAGCGAACGGCGTGACGGTGCCCGACCGGTCCGAGACCAGCGACCCGGTGTGGCGGGCCCGGATTTCCCCCGCCCACGGCTGGTAGCCGTCGAACACCGCATGCCCGACGCCGGTGCCGCGGGTCTCGGTGAGAAAGTCGGTGCGCCAGCCGATCAGGCCGCGGCTGGGCACCACGAAATCCATGCGCACCCAGCCGGTGGTGTGATTGGCCATCTCCACCATGCGGCCCTTGCGGGCCGCCATCAATTGCGTGACGGCCCCGACGAACTGCTCCGGACAGTCGATTGTCATCGCCTCGAACGGCTCGCACAGCCTGCCGTCGATGGTCCGGGTCACCACCTGCGGCTTGCCCACGGTCAATTCGAAGCCCTCCCGGCGCATCTGCTCGACCAGCACGGCCAGCGCCAGCTCGCCGCGGCCCTGCACCTCCCAGGCGTCGGGTGCGCCGATGTCGACGACGCGGATGGACACGTTGCCGACCAGTTCGGCGTCCAGCCGGTTGCGGACCATACGCGCGGTGAGCTTGTGGCCGGGCACCTTGCCGGCCAGCGGGGAGGTGTTGGTGCCGATGGTCACCGAGATCGCCGGCTCGTCGACGGTGATCCGGGGCAGCGCGACGGGTTGCGCCAGATCGGCCAGCGTGTCGCCGATCATGATCTCCGGCAGGCCCGCGACGGCGACGATGTCACCCGCGACGGCCTCGTCGGTCGCGGTGCGTTCGACGCCCACGGTGGCCAGCAGTTCGGTGATTTTGGCGGTGGCGGTGCCCTCCGCGCGGATCCACGCGACCTGCTGTCCCTTGCGGATGCGTCCGTTGTAAATGCGGATCAGCGCCAGCCGGCCCAGGAACGCCGACGCGTCGAGGTTGGCGACCAGCGCCTGCAGCGGCGCGTCCGGGTCGCCCTTGGGCGGCGGGACGTGCTTTTCGAGGACCTCGAACAGCGGGTCGAGGTTCGTGCCGTCGGGCACCCGGCCATCGAGCGGCTGCGCGGTGCTGGCCACCCCCGCACGCCCCGACGCGTAGAGCGTCGGCAGGCCCAGCGCCTGCTCGGCGGCCGCGGCCGCCGCGTCGTCGAGATCCGATGCGACGTCGAGCAACAGGTCGTGGCTGGCCTCCACCACCTCGGCGATGCGGGCGTCGGCGCGGTCGGTCTTGTTGACGACGAGGATCACCGGCAGGTGGGCGGCCAACGCCTTGCGCAGCACGAACCGCGTCTGCGGCAGCGGGCCCTCGGACGCGTCCACCAACAGCAGCACCCCATCCACCATGGACAGCCCGCGCTCGACCTCACCGCCGAAGTCCGCGTGCCCCGGGGTGTCGATGACGTTGATCACCGTCACGGTTCCGTCGGCGCGATGGCGGTGCACGGCGGTGTTCTTGGCCAGGATCGTGATGCCCTTTTCCCGTTCCAGGTCGCCGGTGTCCATCACGCGGTCCTGGACTTCGCCGTGCTCCCGTAAGGCGCCGGACTGCCGCAGCATCGCGTCGACCAGGGTGGTTTTGCCGTGGTCGACGTGGGCGACGATGGCGACATTGCGGAATGGCACGTCGGTAATTCTCGCAGCGCGGGCCGTCAAAGGCGAACCGCGCAGCTCAGCTGGCATGCACCGGGCCCGGCGCCGGGCGGTTTGTCGTCGCGCCGGCCGCCCGCGGCACGCCGCAGCCGCACCGTTACCAGCCGCGGCGACGCGGTGCCGTGGCGACCAGCTCGCCCGGTCCGGCCACGGCACGGCTGCGGTAGACGATGTAGGGCCGGAATAGGTAGCCGATCGGCGCGCTGAACGCGTGCACCAGCCGGGTGAAGGGCCAGAGCGTGAACAACACCATCCCGATCAGCGTGTGCAGCTGGTAGTCCAGCGGCGCGTTCACCATCACCTCCCCGTGTGGCTGCAGTATCCAGATGCGCCGGAACCACATGCCGACCGTGTAGCGGTAATGGAATTCGCCGCCGTGCGGCCCGGTGCCGATCAGGTCGCAGTACAGGCCCACCACGATCGCCAGCACCAGCACCACGTACATCGCCTTGTCGCTGCCGGTGGTGACCGCCGACACCGACGCGTGGGTGAACCGCCGGTAGATCAGCAGCCCGATGCCGAGCAGCGTCGCGGCGCCCGCGATCGACCCGGCGATGACCGCCTGCAGGTGGTAGGCGTGGTCGCTGACCTTGATCGCCTGAGTCACCCGCGGCGGGATGAGCAAACCCATCGCGTGCCCGGCGAAAACCGCCAGAATGCCGAAATGGAACATCGGGCTGCCGATGCGCAGCAGCCGTGACTCGTAGAGCTGCGAGGAGCGGGAGGTCCAGCCGAACTTGTCGTAGCGGTAGCGCCACCAGGTTCCGACGATGAACACCGCCAGCGTCGCATACGGCAAGATGTCCCAGAACAGCACGTTGCTAAACACCTGGCTCTCCTTTGCGTCGGGGCGGTACGGTCAAGGTAAACGGTTGCAGCCCAACGGCTTCCGCGGGGGGTCCGGCCTTCGCGAGGCGTTCGGCGCGGCGCACGTCCGCATCGGTGGCGACCGGCAGCGTCGCGCACACCGCTGCCACGGTGTGCGCGTAGGGCGAGTCGGCCCGCGCCAAGGTGTCGCGCAGCACGTCGATCGGCACCCGGTGCTCGGTCAGCAACCGGCGCCCCGCCGCGGGATCGACGGTGGCCGCGAACTCGAGCACCACCGGAAGGTGGTCCGGCGCCTCGTGGCGCGGCGGGTCCACGCCCGCTTCCCGGTACGCCGAGGCGAACGCCAGCATCTCCCGGCCGCGATTGCGGGTGTCCCCGGCCGTCCAGTACGTCAAATACATGGTGGCGCGCCGCCGCATGTCGAACGTGGCGACGTAGTCCATGGCGGCCGCCATCGGCTCACGGGCCCGCAACGCCGCGACGGTGCGCCCCAACAACTGCCCCGCCGGGCCGCGCACATGGGCGAGCAGCTCCTCGACGGTGTCCAGCCGCCCGCCGAACCCGTCATCGGGGTAGGCCAGCAGCAGCGACGCCGCCTGCCACACCAGGCGATCCTGCATCGCCCGGGCGTGGGAGCGGTCCCAGCTCCGGGGCAGCAGCCTCATTGCTTCTGCTCTTCGGGGAACATCCCGGCGGTCACCTGGCCGCCGTCCCAGTTCAGCAGGTT
>JAQTVU010000453.1 GCA_028706695.1 Mycobacterium sp. | reverse complement strand
GGTTCCGCCGTACTGGGTCAAAACGTCACCAGGACGCTGCGCCGTGGCGGAGGGCATGTTCTCGGCCATCGGCACCGTGGCGATGACGTCGATGGGCAACTGCTGTTGCGCGGCTAGGGTGACCGTCGCGATCACCGCGGCGGCGCCGGCCATGTCCGACGTCATGTGATGCATGGAGGCGGCCGGCTTGATCGAGATGCCGCCGGTGTCGAAGGTGACGCCCTTGCCGACCAGCGCCACCTTCTTGGCCTGCGGCGGCTTCTTGGCCAGCCGCGATCCCCGATGGATCAGCCGCACCAGCCGCGGCGGGCGCGACGAGCCCTGCCCAACCCCGATGATCCCGCCGTAACCGCCTCTGAGCAATGCCTTCTCGTCGAGCACCTCGACTTCCAGTCCGGCGGATTCCCCCAAAGCCTTTGCTCGCTCAGCGAATTCGGCGGGAAACAGGTGGCTGGGGGGAGTGTTGACCAAATCGCGGGCGGTGGCCACCGCCGTCGCGACGGCGGCGCCGTGTGCGCTTTGCCGCTTGGCGTCCTTGTCGGTGGCAAGCACGGTGATCTTGCGCAGCCCTTCGTCTTTCGGGGCGGTTTTGCCGCTGCGGAACGTGGTGAACCGGTAGCTGCCCAGGATCAGGCCCTCGACGGCGGCCGCGCAGACGCCCTCCCCGGGCAGCTCGGCCAGCGTGGTGAGCACCGCTTCGGCGCTGCCAAGCGAGCGGGCCGCGACACCCGCGGCGCGCCGGATGCTGTCGGCCGGCCATTCGGGGCAGGGTTTGCCCAGCCCGACCGCCAGCACGCTGGCCACCGGCAGCGACGGCACCACCAGCCGGTGCACCTGGTCGCTGCCACCGGTGGCGTCCAGCGCCCGCAGGGCGGCTTCGATTTCGCCGACCGCTTCGGCGGGCAGAAACGGCTCGGCCGCCGCGACGACGGCGCCCGGCTTGTCCTCCTCGCCGGTCGAGACGACCGGCACCAGCAATACCGCGGTACCCACACCGCGTTTCGGTAATGAGGTGGCGACGTTGACAGCAGGTGCGGGATAGCCGGGTTCGGTAGTCACGCCGTCCCACCCTAGTCACTCGGGGTAGGGTGCTGCCCGGCCGCGTCCCCGCGGTGAGAATCCGAGGACGAGGATGAGGGTGGGGCTAGGCTGACACCATATGAGCGATGCGCCGGAGTTGCTGCATGGACCACTGGAAGACCGCCACCGCGATTTGGGGGCGAGCTTCGCCGAATTCGGCGGCTGGTTCATGCCGGTGTCCTATGCCGGGACGATCAGCGAGCACAACGCCACCCGCAACGCCGTCGGGCTGTTCGACGTCAGCCACCTCGGCAAGACGCTAATCCGCGGCCCGGGCGCCGCGCAATTCGTCAACTCCGCACTCACCAACGACCTGGGTCGCATCGAACCGGGTAAAGCGCAATACACGTTGTGCTGCAATGAATCCGGCGGTGTCATCGACGACCTGATCGCCTATTACGTCGCCGAAGACGAGATTTTTCTGGTGCCCAACGCCGCCAACACCGCCGCGGTGGTCGAGGCGCTGCGGGCCGCCGCACCGGCCGGCCTGACGATCACCAATCAGCATCGCTCCTACGCGGTGCTGGCCGTACAGGGACCGCGATCGGCCGAGGTGCTCGCCGAACTCGGGCTGCCGCGGGACATGGACTACATGGGCTACGCCGACGCCACGTACTGCGGGGTGCCGGTGCGGGTGTGCCGCACCGGATACACCGGCGAGCACGGCTACGAACTGCTGCCGCCGTGGGAGTCGGCGCACGTGGTGTTCGACGCGCTGGTGGCCGCCGTCGGCGCCGCCGGCGGAGAGCCCGCCGGCCTGGGCGCCCGCGACACGCTGCGCACCGAGATGGGTTATCCGCTGCACGGGCATGAGCTTTCGCCGGAGATCTCGCCGCTGCAGGCCCGCTGCGGCTGGGCGATCGGCTGGAACAAGGAGGCGTTCTTCGGTCGCGACGCACTGCTCGCCGAGAAGAAGGCGGGGCCGCGGCGGCTGCTGCGCGGGCTGCGGGTGGTCGGTCGGGGGGTGCTGCGCGCGGGCTTGACGGTGCTGGCCGGGGACACCCCCGTGGGGATCATCACCTCGGGCACGTTCTCGCCCACGCTGGGGGTCGGCATCGGGCTGGCGCTGATCGACACCGACGCCGGAATCGAGGACGGCCAGCAAATCACCGTCGACGTCCGTGGCCGCGCCGTCGGGTGCGAAGTCGTGCGCCCGCCTTTCGTCGCCGCGAAAACCCGCTAGCCGCCACGGGCCGCGGGGGCAAAACTCGGCCGCGCCCGGAGATACAATCGGCCCCATGACGAGCGGCTCCCTCGAGTTCACCGTTTCACGCTCGGCAAATCCGGCGACTGACGCAGAGCGGGAATCGATCCTGGCCGACCCGGGTTTCGGCAAATACTTCACCGACCACATGGTGTCCATCGACTACGCCGACGGCCGGGACTGGCACAACGCGCGAGTGATTCCCTACGCGCCGATCGAACTGGATCCGTCGGCGATCGTGCTGCACTACGCGCAGGAGATTTTCGAGGGGCTCAAGGCCTACCGGTGGGCCGACGACTCGATCGTGTCGTTCCGCGCCGAGGCCAACGCCGCCCGGATGCGCTCGTCGGCCCGGCGGCTGGCCATCCCCGAACTGCCCGACGAGCTGTTCATGGGTGCGCTGTGTCAGCTGGTGGCCGTCGACAAGGCGTGGGTGCCCGCCGCCGGCGGG
Source organism: Mycobacterium sp. (assembly GCA_028706695.1). Lineage (GTDB taxonomy): Bacteria > Actinomycetota > Actinomycetes > Mycobacteriales > Mycobacteriaceae > Mycobacterium. Next base: position 580 of record JAQTVU010000453.1, on the reverse strand, counting down.
GAAGAGTCGCTGTATCTGCGTCCGTTCGTCTTCGCCACCGAGCCGGGGCTGGGGGTACGCCCGGCCAAGCAGTTCCGCTACCTGCTGATCGCCTCGCCGGCGGGCGCCTATTTCCGGGGCGGCATCAGCCCGGTCACGGTGTGGGTGTCGACGCAATATGTGCGGGCCTGCCCGGGCGGCACGGGCGCGGCCAAGTTCGGCGGCAACTATGCCGCCTCCCTGCTGGCCCAGACGGCGGCCGCGGAAAACGGTTGTGACCAAGTGGTTTGGCTGGACGCCGTCGAACGCCGCTTCGTTGAGGAGATGGGCGGCATGAATCTGTTCTTCGTATTCGGCAGCGGCGGGTCGGCGCGCCTGGTCACCCCGGAGCTGTCCGGTTCGTTGCTGCCCGGTGTCACGCGAGACTCGTTGCTGCAGCTGGCCATTGACGCCGGATTTGCCGTCGAGGAACGTAAGGTCGATATCGACGAGTGGCAGAAGAAGGCCGCCGCGGGCGAGATCACCGAAGTGTTCGCCTGCGGGACCGCGGCCGTCATCACCCCCGTGTCACGGGTGAAGTACGGCGAAAACGAGTTCACCA
>JAQTVU010000016.1 GCA_028706695.1 Mycobacterium sp. | reverse complement strand
GTTCGAGTCCCGTCAGGGTCGCCAGCGCGGCGAGGCACTTGCTGCCTTCCGGCCAGGTAGCTCAGTCGGTACGAGCGTCCGCCTGAAAAGCGGAAGGTCGCCGGTTCGATCCCGGCCCTGGCCACTGCGTACTACTGGGTCAGGCGTTGCGCGGGGTTTGGCACTTTCGCGTAGTTCAGCCCGTGTCTCGGGCGAATGCGGCGGGAATGTTACGAGATCGCTGTCTCAACTGGCCGGCCATCGGCGAGGTAACGCCGTGATCGCACCACGACTTCGTCGCCTGCCGCTTATCGAAGCCGTTCGGCGACGGGCGCATTCGGCTTCTCTCGCGTGACGGTGATGTTATCGACCTGCGCGGCGCGTAGCCCGACTTCTCTGCCTGGACGCTGAACGCAGCCTTGCCGCTCGCCCGATATCGGCGTGCGAACCGATCCAATGCGAGACGCCGAATCGGGGGAGCTGGCCGCACGAAGACGCCCCGACCGTGCTCGGAGATCACCAGGCCCTCCGAACGCAGCTCCTGCACCGCCTGGCGGGACCGTCATCCGGGCGACCCCGAAATGGTCGATCAACGCCGCTTCGGAAGGTAGGCGTTCGCCTGCGGTTAGCTCTCCGGAGTTGATTGCCGCGCGCAACATGCTGGCGATCTGCCGATATGGCGGTTTATCGTCCGCCCGATCGATCTGGCCAAGTTGCAGCACCGGCGATCCTGCCCCTGCATGTCTAGACGACTAGTCTTTGGTTAGCCCGGTCGCGCATCTCCCGCCAGCAGCGGCAACAGAATCTCGGCGACCTCGCCCATCTTGTGCCGTGTCACCAGCAGGTCGAGGATCTGCTCCGGAGTCTGTGGCGGATTGGTCCGACGATTCGACAGCTCTCGCAAGGCACGCACCCCTGCGTGTGGGTGCGCTGAGACGGTGTTGGCGGCGAACTGATGTGGATACACGGTCTCGATGCCGGCTTCCACGAGAACGCTCGCTGTCCTGAACCCTGCGCGGCGATCGTCAGTGACGATGGCGTCGGCTTTGCCGATGATCGCCGCGTGCGCGACGTGGCCGTCATCGGCGTCGTTGAGGCCGTAGCTGTACTCGCGGTCTTTGGGGGCTTGAACCTCTGAGCCCGGAAACGCCTGCTTCAGCTGGTCGAAAAGGTGCAGTCGGCGCGTGGCGCGGTCAGCGATTTCGCGCTTGTCGTGCAGACCGGCGAGTACGTAGTCCAGCTCGAAGAGAATCCCCGACCCCCACACGGGGGCGTACGCCTCCTCGGTGGCCAGCTGCAGCAGGAAGTCGCGCTGAAGGCTCGGCACGAGGGCGCAGGTGTCGAGGACGGCGCGATACACGTGGGCGAGTCGTTCAGACGCCGCGGACGGTTAACGCTTGCGTTTCGCCTCGGCGAGTAACTCGGCGACTTCGTCGCCATCGGCATCCGCGAACTCCGCCGAGCTCTCGGTGATGAACCGGTTACGCCGGGCACGAAGCTCCTCGCGATAGGCAAGTACATCGGCAAGCCGCAGCTTGCGCCGGACCGCGCCGGGCACATGCGCGTGCAACTCGCCGTCCTCGATGAGGCGAACCACCGTGGGGCGGCTCAGGCCGAGGAGCTCGGCGGCCTGCTGGGTGGAGATTTCCTGGTCGCGAGTCAGGATGCTGATCGACTGGCCGCGGCTGAGGGCTTGGACGACACGCTTGAGGATCGCATGAAGCTGTTCGGTCAGTTCAACACGGTCGTGTACGTCCGCGCCGGACAGGAAGAAGGCAGGCTCAGGAGAGGTCCCGTGACGAGCCTCGTGCGCCTCGATGAAGCTGAGGACATCGGCAAGCTCCTCGGCATCGGCCGGAATCGGGCTGACGACCTCCGTGGCAGCGCTGCTCATGGATCTCACCTCCTTTCATCCCACCTTCGTAGCTCGACCTAGCGTAGCATAGTTACGAAAGTTACGAAAGAGCGGTGAGGCGGTGGACTATGTGCTGTCAGCCAGCAACAGCCGCGGCAAGCTGGGATGCGAACGCTGGGCCATCATTAACGAGGGGGTAGCCACCGGCGCGTCCGCCTTGGTCGCATTAGAGTCTGTTCACAAACTTGTGGGACTCGAGTGACTAGTGGTAACAGTGTGATAACGATTGCGTGTCGATCAATGACATAGCACAGGGCTCGCGGTAGCAGATGGACACCACATCCCCGCTACCGGAGCCCCGTGAATGCCTGTCTACCCCACCGATTCCAGGAAAACCAGTTGCGCCGCGGCGGGTTGCTCATGTTGTGACCGCACACCGCGGTACCCGTCGGACCTGACCGACGAGCAGTGGATGCTGCTGCGCCCCGAGGTCGAGGCGGTGATGGCCGAGCTGCGCCGCGGCCCGGGCGGGCGGGCGATGGTCCACGATCTGCGGGCGGTTGTGGATGCGATCGGCTACGTGACCCGATACGGCATCGAATGGCGGGCTCTACCAGCTGATTTCCCGCCGTGGCGGGCGGTGTATGCGTTCTTTGAACGGTGGGGCCGGCGGGGGATGCCCCAGCGGCTGGTCGACGGGCTGCGTGCTCGGTTGCGGGTCGCGTGGGGTCGGGCCCCATTGCCCACGGCCGGCGTGGTCGACGCGCAATCGGTCAAGGCCGCCGACACCGTCGGGGCCACCAGCCGCGGCTACGACGGCGGCAAGAAGATCAACGGCCGGAAACGACATATCGTGGTCGACTCGCTGGGCCTGCTGCTGGTCGTGGTTGTCACCGCGGCGTCGATCCAGGACCGAGACGCCGCATTTCGGCTGCTGGGCGCGGTGCGGGAACGCTTCTCCACGATTTCGCTGGTGTGGGCCGACGGCGGCTACGCCGGACGTCTTGTCGATTGGGCAAAATCCCTACTGGCACTTACCGTCCAGATCGTCAAACGCACCGACGATATGGCTGGTTTCAAAGTGCTGCCGCGCCGCTGGGTGGTTGAGCGCACGTTTGGCTGGCTGCTGCGTTACCGCCGGCTCGTCCGCGACTACGAACGCCGCCCCGAGCACCACGAAGCCATGGTGCTGTGGGCAACCGTCGCAATCATGACCCGCAAACTCGAACTGGCGATATCAGACGCGCCACCACGTCCCAGATGGGGCCGCCCCCGCACCGGCCCGCCAGAGCCCATCGGACGGGCAGCATGACCGTTTGTGAACAGGCACTTACGCAACAGCTACTGGGTGGTGTCGGAACGACCGCCCGTCCGGCGCTCATACCGATGGACGCATGGCGCGACGGCGACCAGTGGATCATGGAGTTCGATCTACCGGGCGTCAAGGCGGATTCGATCGACGTCAGCGTCGACCGGGACGTGCTGACGGTTCGGGCGGAACGACCCGTCGCTGCCGAGGACGGCCAGCAATGGCCGGCGTCTGAGCGGCCACATGGCGTGTTCGCTCGGCAGGTTCTGCTGGGCACCGGCCTTGACACGCAGAACATCAACGCCGACTACACCCATGGGGTGTTGCGGCTGACCATCCCGGTGGCCGAGCACGCCAAACCCCGCAAGATCGCTGTCGTGGCGGACAAACCGAAGCAGGCGATCACCGTCTAAGTCTCAGCGTCGGCCTGAGTTCTCCGGGCCGCAGCACACCGCACGGATGGCGCCCGCCGGGACATGCGATCCCGAGCGCATTGCCCGCCCGGCTGCGTAGCGGCTATGTCTGCGGCCCAATAGCACGGCCACCAAACGTGTTTCACGAACCCGCACGGCGGTGCGGCCGCTGCCCGGGGGATTCGCTTGCACCGCGATTGGCAGGGCATCGCCGAGCAGCGGCCGGTCACGTTCACGTACTGATGGTGGAACCCGGCGTGCCTGGTAGACGCGATCGGACTGGGGCGGCGTGGCCGGCTCAGCCGGTGTTCGACGCGGCGGACATCCGCCGCCGCGCCCCGGCACTGCCGGCGGTTCGGTCACAGCGGATGTGCCTGGCGCTCAACGCACTCAGGCGCTGCTGCTGAACACCATCATCGTCACCAACTGGTAGGCCCCCGGCGGGCGAGGCCCGTCGGGTCAGGGCGCGAGCCGTACCAGCCCCGGCGGCTCCGCCGGCGACGGCTCCACCGGGCCGACGCCACCGCCGCCGCCCATACCTCCCTCACCGGCGCCGGCCCCTCGCTGGGGACCGGCCGCGGGAGCCGGTGGCGGTGACGGCGGGGACTGTGGCGGCGGGGGCCGGAACTGTTGCGGCGGCGGCTGGTGCTGGGGTGGAGGCGGTACCGCGATCGGCCTGGGCGGTGCCAGGATCTGCGCCGTCGGGGGTGGCGGTGGAATCGCCGGCGGGTCCGGGGTCATCTCCCCCGCGGGAACCGGTCGGTTCAGCGAGGTGAGCACTGTGCCGTGCCGGTACCCGGCGACATGAGGGGTCGGATTCTTCGCTCCGGCAACCGGATTGGCCGTGATGGAAACGATCTTGCCCTGATCGGCCGGGCAGTAGGCCTCCACCGAAGCGGTGATGAACCGGGCGATGGTGGACATGATCCGGCGGGTCTGGGACTGCGCGGCGCCCGGGACCGTGTACGCATTTCGTCTCATGTCGTCCACCACGGAATCCACCGGTGTGCCGCCGTCGAGTTTGCGACAGACCCGGTGGGCCGTGTCGATGAGGCTCGGCACGTTCTGCAGGGCGGGAATTTGTTCCTGTTCCAGCAGTGCCAAAAACCGATCGTCCTGATTCTGGTCGGCCGCTGCGGGGGCGCCGCGCGCAGCTGCGCCACCGGTCAGCACCACCACTGCGGTGACCAGAACGCTGGCGTGGTAGGTGATGTGAGTGAACATGGCAGGGATATCCGTTCCTTGAGAGCAATGGGCCGCCGGGCCAAAAATCTGTGGACTTACTCCCCCTTTCCCCAAATTTAGGCATTCCAGACTTACCATAGAGATGGCGCGTAAAATTACCCGATGCATGACATTTCCCCGGTGAGATAACGCAACCATACTGAATTGTCTCCGCGCTGACTTAACGGTTTTTCAGCCACATCGAGGCTGATGGGCGGCTATGAGTTCGAATCGGGAGATCGACCCGTCGATATCGACGACGACTTCCGACCTACTTCGCCGGACGCCTTGCTGCTTGCCTAGAAAATTTGATAGAGACCTCCGACGCTACAAGCCCGCTGACGCATGGTCACAAGGCATTGGTCCCAGCCATTAGTGACCAAAGACCTTCTGCTTCAGCCTGCGTCAATCTGACACCGCCAGCAGGTTCTTCAGGTAGCCCTGGTCAGCCCCAACGACTGTGGGAACCCGATCCGCTCCGGCGAGCAACGCCTCGATATTAGCTATCCGCGACACCAAAGCGGCGTCGGCAATCCCCAGGCGGGCCTTCGACGAATACCGCCCGTGTGCCCGCGCGGGTGAACTGCTCGATCAGCAGCGCCTGGTGGGCAGGCATGCGGGCCAACCGGTCGGCGAATAACACAGCACCACGTCGATCGATGCCGATCGTGGCCACCCAGATCACGCAGCCGCTCCAGCGCCGGGCGCACCAACGTGGCGCCGGAATCCTCTTGGCCCGAAGGCCAACTTGGTCTCTCGAACACCCAGTCGTGGTTCACCCGGGATATCTTCGGTACTCGACGTCAAGAAACTGGGTCAACGCCGGTGCTACGGGGGCCGTTGACGGTACTCCCGGATGCCTTGGCCCGCTTGCAGACTCGTGCCAGCAATGCCGCCAGAGCTGGACGATGACCACCGTCGCGGCTCCGGAGCCGCCACCGGCCCTGGGGGCGCGCTCGGCAAGGATATCCGCGGCCTCGGGGAATTCACCCATCAACCGGGCTCGGGCTTGGGCCGCCCGGTAGATACCCCGGTACACACTAGGCCAAGTTATCGCTTGTCAATCGGTGGTGGATCGATGTAACGGGCCACCGCGGCGGAGAAGATTTCGACGTAGATGTCGATCATGTCTTGGCGGGTCAGGTCGGGACGCGTCCGCCACCAGTGTCCGAGACGCTCGGCTGCCCCGGACATGGCGTGCGCGAGTCCTTCGGCAAACAGTCTGGGGATGCCGCGCTGGTCCTTAGTGATCAGCGCATAGGTGGTTGAGATGTTGCCTAACCGCAGGGCGGCGAGTTCTTCACGGGACTCGGCGGGCAGCACCGCGGCGCTGCCATAGATAAGCTCCCACCGCTCCGGGTGAGTTTCCAGAAGCCCGAAGAAAAGGTCGGCCGCGGCCGCGAATTGCTCGCGCACTGCCAACGCGGGGTCCACCCGACGTATCAGGTCCTGCACGAAGTCGGCCTGCGCCCGCCGGGCGCAGGCCACATACGCTCCCTCTTTGGTTTTGAAGTGGCGGTAGGCAATGGGTTTGGTCACACCCGCGGCATGCGCGATGTCGCCCAGCGACACCGCAGCGAACCCGCGCTCGAAGAACAACCGTTCGGCGGCGTCCAACAGGTCTTCGTGGCGCAGCGTCCAGGGTTGGCGCGGCCTCGAACCGAGCGTCGGGTTTGCCTCCACGGAGCAACAGCCTAGCCAGCTCTTGTTACAGTCGGTAACAAAATGCTATGTTACCGCGAGTAACAAGAGAGCTGCGGCGATGGTCGGAGGAATCCGTGGTGAGCAGTCGAGCTGGCGTGCATGATATCCCCGCCCAGCTGGCGGCCGGCCGAAGGCTGAGCCTGCAGGTCGTCGAGCCGCCCGCCGTCGAGATACGGTCTCGGATATGAATCGGCGCGGACGATCCCGGGGCCGGGCCCGGCGAATCTTCGCCGGCGTGTGGATGCCTGGGGTCGCGCTGGTCGTCATCGCGACGGTGGGTTTCGGGGTGATTCGGATCCAGAAGAATTCGCAGGCGATCAGCCACCCACCGGAAACGCGAGCGATCCCCGCCACGGTCGTTCAGACCAACCCCAAGCAGGTCACCTACGAGGTTTTCGGGACTCTCGGCGATAACGGAAAAGTCTCCTACGCCGACCTCAACAACCAGCCCGTCGAGGTCGTGCTGACATCCTTGCCGTGGTCTGTCTCTGCGGCCACGATGTCCCCGGCGGCGTCGCTGAGCCTTGTCGCGCAAGTCGACGGCGACTCGTTGGGATGCCGTATCCGGGTCAACGGCGAAGTCCGTGACGAGCGGGTCGTCACCCATCCGGGTGCGGCGGTGGCGTGCACGGTGCCGGCAGCATGACCTCGTCCCGGCAGCCGTCACCGCAGACCAGCGAGCAGAACGGAGGGGCACCGCCGGCACGATCCGCGGTAAAGCACACGGCGCAGGCCCGCCCTGCACCCGCGCGGCTGCTGCGGACGCTGGCGATACCGCTGGTCGTATTCTGGGTGGTCGCCGCGGCGGTGCTGAACATTTTCGTACCCTCTTTGGAGAAAACGACCGCAGCCAACGCAAAAGCGATGATCCCGCGCGATGCGCCATCATCGGCGGCCGCGATCACCCAGGGGCACGACTTCAAAGAATCGGACTACACCAGCATGGCCGTGGTGGTCCTGGAAACCCAGGGCCGCAAGCTCGGTGAGCGGGACCATCGGTACTACGACGAGCTGGTGCGGCGTCTGCGCGGCGACACCAAGCATGTGCAGTCCTTGATGGATCTGTGGGGCGATCCGGTGACCCGGTCGGGTCAGCAGAGCGCCGACGCCCAGGCTGCGACGCTAACCGTGCGGCCCGTCGGAGACTTGGGCGATGCCGACTCGAACAGGTCGATCAAGGCCATTCGCGGCGTCGTGGAAAAACTCGACAAAGACAGGCCCGAGGGCCTCACGGTATACGTCAGCGGCCCGGCGCCGTTGGCCTCGGACACTCTCAACGCCGCCGACGAAAGCATGGTCAAGCTCACCGTCGTGACGATCGTCGTCATCATCGTGATGATGCTCATCGCCTACCGGTCGTTCACCAGAGCGATCATCCCGCTGTTCGGTGTATTGATCACGCTGGCGACCGCCCGTGGCGTCGTCTCGCTGCTGGTCGAAAATCACCTCATCGGGATCTCGTCGTTCGCCATGAACATGGCCGTGTCCCTGGTCCTTGGCGTCGCGACCGACTACGGGATCTTTTATCTCGGCCGTTACCAGGAAGCCCGGCGCGCCGGTCAGGACACGGAGGCCGCCTACTACACCTCGGTGCACAGTGTGGCCCACGTCGTTCTGGGATCCGGCATCGCCATATCGGGTGCGTGCCTGTGCTTGAGTTTGACCACGCTCGACTACTTCCGCACTTTGGGCCCACCATGTTTCGTCGCGATGGTGGTGGCCGTCGTCGCGGCGCTCACCCTGGGCCCGGCGCTGCTGACCTTGGGCAGCAAGGCCCCTTGGCTGTCCGAGCCGGCCAAGACCAGCCCGTTGTGGCGCAAATTCGGGACCGTCATTGCCAAATGGCCCGGTGCGTTGCTCGCGGTGGCCGCCCTGGTGATCCCGCTGGGCATCGCCAACCTGGCCACCTACACGGTGAGCTACAACGACCGTGATTACGCACCAACGACTGTCGAATCTTCCCGCGGCTACGCGGCCGCCGACCGGCATTTCCAGCCCAGCCAACTTTCCATCGACACGCTCTACGTCAAGGCCGATCACGACATGCGCAATACCACCGATATGATCAGCCTCGACCGCATCGCCAAGAACATCGTTCGCACACCGGGCATCTCGATGGTGCAAAGCATCACCCGGCCCAACGGCCGACCGCTGGAACATGCGTCGCTGCCCTACGCGATGGGCTCCATGGGCACCAAGATCGGCCAGAATCTCGGATTCCTCAAAGACCGGGTCAAAGACGTGGACACCATGGCCGCCCGGATGGGCGACATGATGGCCTCGACCAGCAAGATGGCCGAGATCACCGGCCAGCTGTCGGCGGGCACGCACACGTCGCTGGAGGCGTCCCGCGGTCTGAAAACCGCGATGGAGAAGACGCGCGACAATCTGGCCACGTTCGACGATTTCATCCGGCCGCTGCGCGGTTATTTGTATTGGGAGCCGCACTGCTTCGACATTCCAGCATGCTGGGCGCTGCGCTCGCTGAACGAGTCGATCGACAACATCGACGAAGCGACCTCGCAGCTCAGTCCCCTGGTCGACGGTCTGGGAACGATTGACACCGCCACCCCACAGATGATCGCTCAACTCAACGCGATGGTGCAGAACATGGCCGTCATGCAGCAACTGACGCTGACGACGCAAAGTCTGCTGCACGCCCTGGTTTCGCAGCTGGAGCCGATGATCAGCCCGATGGTCGACATGGCTACCGCATTCGACAACGCCAAAAACGACGATTTCTTCTTCATGCCGCCAGATGCGTTCACAACTCACGACTTTCAGGTTGGCCTCAAGTTCATGATGACCCCCGACGGCAAGGGCGCCCGGATCCTGATCTACCACCAGGGCGAGGCCATGAGCCCGCAAGGCATCGACCAGATCCGGCGCGCCGAATCAGCCGCACACGAGGCCGTCAAGGGGACGTCGCTGTCGGGAGTCCGCCTGCTGATGGCCGGCGCCTCCTCGAACTACCGAGACGTACAGGCCTTTTCCACCAACGACATCCTGACGATGATGCTGGCAACCTTCGGCTTGGTGTTCCTGATCGTGATGGCGATCACCCGAACCCTGGCGGGCTCGGTGATCGTGCTGATCACCGTGGTGCTCTCCTTCCTCGGCTCCCTGGGCCTGGCCACCTTTATCTGGGAGACGTTGCTCGGCGTCCAATTGCATTGGCTGACAATGCCGATCGCGTTTATCGTGCTCGTCGGCGTCGGTTGCGACTACAACCTGTTGTTGCTCTCGCGATACCGGGAAGAACTTCCCGCGGGCATCCGGACCGGCCTGATCCGCACCATCGCCGGGTCGGGCAACGTGGCGGTCACCGCCGCAGTCGTGCTGGCAGGAACCATGCTGGCGATGCTGTCCAGCGAAGTGGTCACCATCGGCCAAGCCGGATCCACCATCTGCATCGGACTGATCTTCGACATGGTGATCGTGCGACTGCTGCTGGTCATGCCGCTGGCCCGACTGCTCGGGCCCTGGTTCTGGTGGCCCCAAAAACTGCCCACACCCCCGCACGCCCAACGCGCCGGGCGCTGACGGCGCGAGGGCGCCCCGTGTGTCTGACGCTCACCCTTGAGGCGTCCAGCCGGACTGTCGAGCCAACGGTGTAACTGGTTGTCGTGTTATTACTTTCGGCCTGCGGTCGATCATCCCCGGCGGTCGGGAACGGCCCGCGGGCGTTGCCGGCCCTGCGGACGCGCGAGTTGAGGCTAGCCGCGCAGCGTCGCTGTCGCGGCGGGCAAACCCGCCAGCCAACGTGTTTCATGACCCATGGGGCGGTGCGGCCGCCGTCAGGGGGATTCGCTTGCGCTTTCGGTCACCGCTATTTTCCGCGCTGTTGCACTGCGCGCCTTGGGCAGTTCGACGGTCAGCACGCCATGGGCCAGCGATGCGGCGACGTCGCTGTCCCGGATTTCGCCCGGAACCGTGACCCGATACTCGAACTTGCCGACGCGCCGGGTGCGCCGACGCAACAGACCCTCGCGTTTGCGTTCCTTGAACTCTCCGGTGATGACCAACTCGTCGCCGGCCAGCTCGACATCGACGTCCTCACGGCGGACGCCGGGAAGCTCGACTTCCACGACATAGTGGTCCGAGGTTTCGGTGACGTCGGCGGCCGGCATCCAGGCACGGTCGTCCGCCCAGCGCCAGCCATCCAGCGCAGACTGCACGAGGCGGTCCATCTGGGCGTGCAGCTCGTCGAGTTCTCGCAACGGGCGCCATGTTTCGGCTTGGCTCGGGGAACGGCGCACGGGCAGAGACATCGGTCGATCTCCTTATCTGTCTTGTGCTGTCGGAAATGATAGGAAATGAAGGTTCTTGGCGAAAAGGACTTCGTCGATCCGGTGGCGCCGCACACCAAGGTGAGCGCGCCGTTTGTCGCGCCAGCATCCGGCCGCAGGTCAGACACCGGGCTCGAGGAGTCGCGGCGGATTCTGAAGACGCAAGTAGGCTGACGGCACCGACGACGGGAGGCGGCATGCGCGCGGCACGGGTGACCCGACTGGACGGTCCGGGTGCGATCGAGGTGGCCGAGATCACCGAGCCCGCGGGCGGTGGAGTGGTCGTCGACGTGCATGCGGCCGGGGTGGCATTTCCCGACGCACTGCTCACCCGCGGTTTGTACCAGTACCGGCCAGACCCGCCGTTCGTGCTCGGCGCCGAGATCGCCGGCGTGGTGCGGTCGGCGCCGGAGGGCGCCCATGTGTGCACCGGTGACCGCGTGGTCGGCCTGACCATGCTCACCGGCGGCATGGCCGAGGTCGCGGTGCTTCCGCCCGACCGGGTGTTCAAGCTGCCGGACAATGTGAGCCTCGAGGCGGGCGCCGGGTTGCTCTTCAACGACCTGACGGTGTACTTCGCGCTCACCGTTCGCGGCCGGTTGCAGCAGGATGAGACGGTGCTGGTGCACGGCGCGGCCGGGGGCATCGGGACGTCGGCGCTGCGGCTGGCGTCGGCGCTGGGGGCGTCGCGCACCGTCGCGGTGGTCAGCACACCGGAGAAGTCCGAGATCGCCACGGCGGCCGGCGCGACCGACGTGGTGCTGGCCGAGGGCTTCAAGGATGCCGTGAAGGAGCTGACCCAGGGCGGCGGCGTGGACATCGTCGTCGACCCGGTCGGCGGCGACCGGTTCACCGACTCACTGCGGTCACTGGCACCGGGCGGGCGGCTGCTGGTCATCGGGTTCACCGGCGGCGAGATACCCACTGTGAAGGTAAACCGCCTACTGCTCAACAACATCGACGTGGTCGGCGTCGGATGGGGCGCCTGGACCGCGACGCACCCCGGTGCGCTCGCCGAACAGTGGGCCCGGCTCGAACAACTGCTCACCTCCGGTGAGCTGACACCTCCGGAGCCGGTGATCTATCCGCTGGAGGACGCCGCCACGGCGGTCGCCTCCCTGGAGCACCGCACCGCCAGAGGGAAAGTCGTGCTGCGCGTCCGCGACTGATCGGCTTTGGGTCGCGGGAAAACGGCGGCGGCTGAGGTCTTGTGCGCGGCACCGCGCCCATCCGCGCCGGCTGGATCCGACCGTCGATCCCAACGAACGTGCCGAGAAGTTGCTACCTGGGTGATCCTTGAGTGGTGAACATGAGCCCGGTCGGGCTGGCCCGCATCGGCACGCCGCGCGGCTGGCCCTCGCAATGGAGTTACGACGACGCCCGCGGCCACGGTGCGGCGTGCGGGCGCCACATCGCCGCGCCGGCGCCGGTGATCGGCACCCTGGCCGACGACGCCTGCGTGCCCAGCCGCACCCGCCGCCTCTTCGCGGCGATTGGGCACCCTGATCAGGCGATCCACGAAATACCCGGCGCAACACATTATTACGCGGATGCCGACCCGTGCGACAAACTGCGCGCGGCCGTCGGCATCGTCACCGACTGGTTGGTGCGCCGCCGCTTCGGGAGGCCACAGTGATGCAGCGGCCGACGGGTCCCCTGGACGGCATCCGGGTGCTCGAGCTGGGCACCCTGATCGCCGGGCCGTTCGCCGGACGGCTGCTCGGCGACATGGGCGCCGACGTGATCAAGGTCGAGCCGCCCGGCGCCCCGGACCCGTTACGCACCTGGGGCCAGGCCGAGGTCGACGGAGAGCACGTCTTCTGGACGGTGCACGCACGCAACAAACGATCCATCACCCTGGACCTGCGCCGCCCGCGCGGTCGCGACCTCTTTCTCGACCTCGTCGACAACTCCGACATCGTGGTGGAAAACTTCCGCCCGGGCACCCTGGAGAAGTGGAACCTGGGCTACGACGTGCTCAGCGAACGCAACCCGGGCATCATCCTGGTCCGGGTTTCCGGCTACGGGCAGACCGGACCCGATGCGCACAAGCCCGGCTACGCCTCGGTGGCCGAGGCGGCAAGCGGGCTGCGGCACCTCAACGGGTTCCCGGGCGGCCCGCCGCCCCGGCTGGCGCTGTCGCTGGGCGACACCCTGGCCGGGATGTTCGGCGCGCAGGGCGCGCTGGCCGCACTGTACCGCCGCTGCATCACCGGACACGGACAGGTGGTCGACGTTGCCTTGACCGAATCATGTTTGGCCATACAGGAATCCACGATCCCCGACTATGACGTCGGCGGGGTGGTGCGGGGGCCGTCGGGCACCCGGCTCGACGGCATCGCGCCGTCCAACATCTACCGCAGCGCCGACGGCTCGTGGGTGGTGATCGCCGCCAACCAGGACACCGTGTTCGCGCGGCTCTGCAAGGCGATGGGGCGCCCGGAGCTGGCCACCGATGACCGGTTCGCCACGCACGGCGCCCGGGGCCGCAACCAAGATGAACTCGACGACATCATCGGCGACTGGGCGGCGCGGCGGCGGCCCGGGGAGATCATCGAGACGCTTTCCGCCGCGGGCGTCATCGCGGGGCCGATCAACACCGTCGCGGAGGTGGTCAACGACCCTCAGCTACGGGCCCGCGGCATGCTCGTCGAGCACTACGACGAACGATTGCGGCGCAACGTCCTGGGGCCGGGTGTCGTGCCGGTGCTGTCCGAGTCGCCGGGCGGCGTCCGCCACGCCGGCCCG
>JAQTVU010000452.1:1537-3333 GCA_028706695.1 Mycobacterium sp. | reverse complement strand
ACGACTACCTCTGCTGGCAGGACAGCATCGCCAGCATCCGCCGCGCGATCATTTTCAATTCCATCGGGCTGCCGACCGGCTGGTATCCCCCGGAGATCGTCGGCTATCCCACGCCGGCCACCATCAGTGCCACGGCCTCCGACCACCGGCCCGTGTTCGTCGACTTTATACTCCCGCTGGTGCCGCCGCCCGACACCACGCCCCCCAGCCCCGACCCGCTGAGCTGGGCCACGCCGCCCTATGCCTTGTCCGCGTCGTCCGGTGCGATGACCGCGACCACCGCGACCGATAGTGAATCGCCGCCCGTGGAGTACTTCTTCAACTTCGTCTCCGGCGGCACCGGCGGCAATGACTCCGGCTGGCAAGCGTCCAGCAGCTTCACCGATTTCGACCTGGCCCCGAACACGACCTACACCTATCGCGTCAAGGCCCGCGACAGCGCCGCCACGCCGAACGAGACCGCCTACAGCGCGGCGACCGGCCTGACGACGTTCGCCAACGTCCCCGCGGCGCCCGCCGTCGGCAACCCCACCGCCACCACGCTGGACCTCGACATGAACCCCAACGGCAACCCGGCCGGCACGGAGTTTGCGCTGCTCTGCGCCACCACCAGCGACGCCAACTGGGTCGGCCAGTACGTGGATGCCGCGGGCAATCCGGCCGCTGCGGCCGTCTGGCAGACCGACGCCCAGTGGGGCACGATCACCGTGCAGGGGCTCGCCGCGGCCACGGAGTACTGTTTCGCAGCGCGGGCGCGCAACAGCGACCTGGTGGAGACCACGCTCTCCGCTGAGGGCTGTGGCCAGACGGCGGCCGGCCTGCTCCTCGGCGACCTGAACTGCGACGGCAGCGTGAACTTCAAGGACATCAACCCGTTCGTACTCGCCCTGAGCAACCCCACGGCGTACAGCACGACGTACCCCGATTGCGACATTCTCACGGGCGATATCAACGGCGACGGGACTACGGGGTTCAGCGATATCAACCCGTTCGTCGCGTTGCTGAGTTCGCTGCCGTAGCCGCGCAGCACCGAGGTCGTGCCTGGGGTTCGGAGAACGTGATTGCATGCGCCCCTGCCCGTGCATTACAATGTATATGGAGGTATGAAAGTGGTGCAAACCCTCCGCAGTCCTGAGGGCTGGCGGCAGGGCTTGTGTACCACCCAGAAGCGTGTTTGGCTCTGAGCCCTGATTGGAGGTACGCAGCGTGAGCAGTCTCCACGTACACGTGAGCCGTCTTCCCATGTTTCGGCGAAGCGGGTGGCTGTTGACCATCGCCCTCGCCGCCACCGTCGCCCTGCTCCCCGCCGCCGCCCTGGCCTCCGACGAGGGCCAGGCCGCCGCCGACCTGGTCAGCCTCGCCAGCTACCAGGGCTTCATGAACAACTCCCTCTACACCCACACCGGCCAGAGCCGCGGACCCAGCGGCGCCCAGCACGACCCCGCCCGCGACAACATCCGCAACCTCTTCCTCAGCTTCGGCCTCACCACCACCTTCGACACCTTCACCTACAACAGCCAGACCTGGGAGAACGTCGTCGCCGAGCAGACCGGCACCCTCTACCCCAACGCCATCTACATCATTGGCGGCCACTACGACTCCGCCAGCACCCCCGGCGCCGACGACAACGCCAGCGGCGTCGCCCTTGTCCTCGAGGCCGCCCGCATCCTCAGCCAGTACCCCTCCGATTACACCATCCGCTACATGGCCTTCGACATGGAGGAGGCCGGCCTGATCGGCAGCGCGCACTACGCCAGCACCCACGCTAGCGAGGACATCCGCGGCATGATCTCTCT
>JAQTVU010000452.1:0-1527 GCA_028706695.1 Mycobacterium sp. | reverse complement strand
CTCTCGACATGGTGGCCTACGATCCCGACACCAACCACGCCCTCATCTACGGCCGCACCGCCTCCAATCCCATCAAGAACGCCATCGCCGCCGCGGCCAGCGAGTACGGCGGCCTCACCTCCACCATCGAGGGCCAGCTCGACCAGAGCGACCACGCCTCCTTCGAGGCCGAGGGCTTTCAGGCCTGCCTCCTGATCGAGGGCGACGTCTGGAACAACCCGTACTACCACACGCAGAACGACAAGTACGAGAGCGCGGGCTACCTCAACTGGAGCTATGCCACCCAGATGACCAAAAGCGTCGTCGGCTGGCTGGTCGACGCCGCCGGGGTCGACGTGCCCGTGGACACGCTCGACTTCACCTACCCGTACGGGTTGCCGGAGTCCAGCCCCCCGTCCGGCGGCACCATCCTCCGCGTCGAGGTGGCCGGCGTCGGCGCCGCCGTCCCGCAGTCCGGCACCGGCATCCTGCACTACAACAGCGGCGCCGGGTGGCAGACCCGCCCCATGACGGCGGTTTCGCAGAACGTGTACAACGCGGTCCTGCCGGCGGCGACCTGCGGGACCGAGATTCTGTACTACTGCAGCGCCCAGGACACCGGCGGCGCAACCTACGTCGATCCCCACGGCGCACCCGCGTCCGCGTACACCACGCTCGCCGCCTACGGCACGAACGTGGTGGTTCAGAACACCTTCGACAGCAATCCGGGCTGGACGGTCGGCACGGGCTGGGCGTTCGGACATCCGACCGGCGGCGGATCGTATAACCTGGACCCCGCCAACGGACACACCGGCACCAACGTCTACGGCTACAACCTCGCGGGCGACTACACCAACGGGATCAACCCGGCCCGCTATTTGACCACGCCGGCCTTCAATTGCACCGGCCAGCAGCACGTGCAGCTCGAGTTCTGGCGCTGGCTGGGCGTCGAGTCGAACAGCAGCTACGACGAGGCCACCGTCGAGGCCAGCAACAACGGGACCACCTGGACCGTGCTCTGGCGGGCCACCAGCACCGGCGCCGCGGTCAGCGATGCCGCCTGGGTGCGGCAGGCGTTCGACGTGTCCGCCCTCGCCGACAACCACGCGACGTTCTACGTCCGCTGGGGCATGGGCCCGACCGATTCGTACGTCACGTACCCCGGCTGGAATATCGACGATTTCACGCTGACCGCGCTGCAGTGCGCTTCGCCCTGGGCCGTTGGCGACCTGAACTGCGACGGCACCGTCAGCTTCAAGGACATCAACCCGTTCGTGCTCACCCTCACCGACCCCCTGGCCTGGCAACTCGACAACCCGGGCTGCCCGGCGGCCAACGGCGACGTCAATGGGGATGGGTCCGTTAACTTCCGCGACATCAACCCATTCGTGCTGCTGCTGTCCGGCGGCGGAAAATAGGCGCGGCGAGCGCGGCGCGCCGGGGTAGAATGCGGGGCCGGAGGCCACAACATGGAACTCCGCACGCGCCGGTCCATCATCTGGCGAATGATCTACCTGCTGATCGTGCTGGCCGGCGCAATTGCGTTGT
>JAQTVU010000451.1 GCA_028706695.1 Mycobacterium sp. | reverse complement strand
AATTTCCCCGGCTGCGCCGTGGTGATTTCACACGACCGCTGGTTTCTCGACAGGACGTGTACGCACATCCTTTCGTGGGAAGGCGACCAAGACAACGAGGCCAGATGGTTCTGG
Source organism: Mycobacterium sp. (assembly GCA_028706695.1). Classification (GTDB taxonomy): domain Bacteria; phylum Actinomycetota; class Actinomycetes; order Mycobacteriales; family Mycobacteriaceae; genus Mycobacterium. The sequence continues at coordinate 3,222 of JAQTVU010000451.1, read as the reverse complement.
TTCGAGGGCAACTTCGGTGCCTACGAGGAGAACAAGGTTGAACGACTCGGCGCAGAAGCCGCTCGACCGCACAGAGTGACACATCGCAAGTTGACACGCGACTGATGTCGGTTCGCCGTCGCTCCACCGAGGGTGGGGCGGTTGGGCATGGCATCCGTGGTGAGTTGGGAGCAGTCGCATGACGGTAGATCCCGGGGCCAAGCAGGACACCGCCCCATGGACCGCGTTCTCCCAGAGTGAGGACATCCCGCACTGGATTTCGAATGCTTATATCGAGAGCTATCGCGGTCCGCACGGTGACGAATCCGGTGCCACGGAAACCGGGCCGGTGGACCGGAGCGTCCCGACGGCCATCGTGACTCCCGCCATGCTCAGCGCGCATTACCGGCTCGGCCGGCACCGTCCGGCCGGTGACAGCTGTGTCGCCGTCTACCCGGCCGACGACCCGGCCGGATTCGGGCCCGCGCTGCAGGTCGTCACCGACCACGGCGGCATGCTGATGGACTCCGTCATGGTGCTGCTGCACCGGCTCGGTGTCGCCTACACGGCGATCATGACGCCGGTATTCCAGGTGCATCGCGACGCGGAGGGCGACATACGCAGCTTCGAACCCAAACCGCCCGACGCGTCGCCGTACGTCGGGGAAGCGTGGATCCATGTGCAGCTCATGCCCTCCGTGGACAGCAAGTCGCTCGCAAAGGTGGAGCGACTCCTCCCTAGAGTGCTGGCCGATGTTGCGCTGGTGGCGAGCGACGCCGCCGGCCTGGTCGCCGCGCTCAACGACGTGGCCGCGGCCGTGGAGGCCAACACCGACGGTCACTTTTCCGGGCCCGACCGCGAACAGGCCGCCGCGTTGCTGCGCTGGCTGGCCGACGGGAATTTCCTGCTGTTGGGCTATCAGCGTTGCCGGGTGCACGGCAGTCAGGTCTCCGGCGACGGGGCACGGGGCCTCGGGGTCCTGCGCACCCGCACCGGTTCCCGGCCCCGGTTGACCGATGACGACACGATGCTGGTGCTGGCCCAGTCGGTCGTCGGCAGCTACCTGCGCTACGGCGCCTACCCGTACGCCATCGCCGTCCGCGAGAACATCGGAGACGGCGGCGGGGAACTCGTGGAGCACCGCTTCGTCGGGCTGTTCACCGTCGCCGCAATGAACGCCGACGTCCTGGATATCCCGATGATCTCGCACCGGGTCCGCGAGGTGCTCGCGATGGCCGACAACGACCCGATCCACCCGGGCCAGCTGCTCCTGGACGTCATCCAGACCGTGCCGCGCTCCGAGTTGTTCACGCTCAGTGCCGAAAAGCTGTTCAGGATGGCCAACGCCGTGGTGGACCTGGGTGCGCAACGGCGCGCGTTGTTGTTCCTGCGTGCCGACCGACTGCAGTACTTCGTCTCGTGCCTGGTCTATGTTGCCCGCGATCGCTACACGACGCCCGTGCGCCGGCACATCGAGGACATCCTGGTGCGCGAGTTCGGCGGGACCCGGCTGGAATTCACCGCGCGTGTCAGTGAGTCTCCGTGGGCGCTCATGCATTTCATGGTGCGGCTGCCCGAGGGGTCTGCCCCGGGATCGGTCGACGTTTCCGAAGAGAACCGGCTCCGCATCCAGGGCTTGCTGAGCGAAGCCGCCGAAACGTGGTCCGACCGGTTGCTCGGTGCCGCGGCGAACGATTCCATACCACAGGCCGACGCCGAGTATTACGCGGCCGCCTTCCCGGAGTCTTACAAGCAGACCGTCGCGCCGGCCGACGCCATCGACCACATCCGGATCATCGACGGGTTGTCCGACGATTCGGTCAAGCTGGTGTTCTCCGATCGCGGCGATCCAGGGCTCGCCCAACTGACCTGGTTTCTTGGTGGGCACACCGCATCGCTGAGTCAGCTGCTTCCGATGCTGCAAAGCATGGGCGCCGACGTGCTCGAGGAGCGGCCCTTCTCGGTCACCCGGCCGGACCAGCTGTCGGTGTGGATCTATCAGTTCAAGATCTCGCTGCACCGCACCATCCCGCGGGCCTCGACGGCCGAAGAACGGGGCCAGACCGCGCAACGGTTCGCCGACGCCGTCACCGCGATCTGGCAGGGCCGCGTCGAGATCGACCGCTTCAACGAACTCGTTATGCGCGCAAAGCTCACCTGGCAGCAGGTGGTGCTGCTGCGCGCCTACGCCAAGTACCTGCGCCAGGCGGGCTTCCCCTACAGCCAGTCCCACATCGAATCGGTGCTCAACGAGCACCCGTCGACCGCGCGGTCGCTGGTCGTGTTGTTCGAGGCGCTTTTCGATCCCCGGGCCTCGCGTTCGCCGGCCGGCCGCGACGCGCAGGCGGCGGCCTCCGCGGTCGCATCCGACATCGACGCCCTGGTAAGCCTGGACACCGACCGCATCCTGCGGGCGTTCGCGTCGCTGGTCCAGGCCACCTTGCGAACCAATTACTTTGTGACGCGCCAAGAGTCGGCCCGTGCCCGCAACGTCTTGGCGCTCAAGCTCGATGGGCGACTGATCGACGAGCTTCCGCTGCCTCGACCCAGATACGAGATCTTCGTGTACTCGCCCCGCGTCGAGGGCGTGCACCTGAGATTCGGGCCGGTGGCGCGCGGCGGCCTGCGCTGGTCGGATCGCCGCGACGATTTCCGCACCGAGATCCTGGGTCTGGTCAAGGCCCAGGAGGTGAAGAACGCCGTCATCGTGCCGGTCGGCGCCAAGGGCGGGTTCGTCGTGAAGCGGCCGCCGGTGCCCACCGGCGACGCCACCGCCGACCGGGAGGCCACCCGCACCGAAGGCGTCGAGTGCTACAAGCTGTTCGTCTCCGGTTTGCTCGACGTAACCGACAACGTCGACCACTCGAACAGAGACGTCAACCCGCCGCCCGAAGTGGTCCGGCGCGACGGCGACGACGCCTACCTGGTGGTGGCGGCCGACAAAGGCACCGCCTCGTTCTCCGACATCGCCAACGAAGTCGCCAAGTCCTACGGATTCTGGTTGGGCGACGCGTTCGCGTCCGGCGGGTCGGTCGGCTACGACCACAAGGCCATGGGTATCACCGCCCAGGGCGCCTGGGAGGCCGTCAAACGGCACTTCCGCGAAATGGGGGTTGACACCCAGTCCGAGGACTTCACCGTCGTCGGCATCGGCGACATGAGCGGGGACGTCTTCGGCAACGGCATGCTGCTGAGCAAACACATCAGGCTGATCGCCGCCTTCGACCACCGGCACGTCTTCCT
>JAQTVU010000450.1 GCA_028706695.1 Mycobacterium sp. | reverse complement strand
CGGCGGACCGGACGTGCCTGGAGGGAAACCGCGACGATAGCGCCGTCGATTGTGGGCGCCCCCTCAACGCGCCGGGAAAAATTCATTTTCCAGGATCAACAATTGGTGCACGCCAGTTGAATTCGAATTACCATCGGCGGGTGCCCGTACTCGGCGAATTAGGAACTGCAACGTCGAGCCAGCTATCAAGCACCGCGCCGCCGTCCATCATGGTCCCATCGGGGTCCACCGAACAGCACGGCCCGCACTTGCCGCTGGACACCGACACCCGGATCGCGACCGCGGTCGCCCGCGCGGTGAGCGCACGGCTCTCGCCGGCATGGCTCGTGGCGCCGGCACTCGCCTACGGCGCCAGCGGTGAGCACCAGAGCTTCGCCGGAACCATTTCCATCGGGACCGAGGCGCTGACCTCGGTGCTGGTGGAATATGGCAGGTCGGCCGCCCGCTGGACGCAGCGTCTGGTCTTCGTCAACGGCCATGGCGGCAACGTCGCCGCGCTGCGCGGCGCGGTGCGACTGCTGCGTGCCGAGGGCCGCGACATCGGGTGGCTGCCCTGTGTGGCCCCGGGCGGGGACGCCCACGCCGGCCATACCGAAACGTCGCTTTTGCTCCACATCGCGCCGGCCGAGGTGCGGACCGACCGGATGCTGGCCGGTAACGGCGCACCATTGGCCGAGCTGCTGCCGTTGATGCGGCGCGGGGGAGTGGCGGCGGTTAGCCCGGTGGGGGTGCTGGGCGACCCGACCACCGCAACCGCGGCCGAGGGCAAGCGGATCTTCGCCGGCATGGTCGACGGGTGCCTGGGCCGGGTCCTGCGGTGGTCGCCCGGGCCCGACGGGATGCTGTTATGAGTCAGCCCCGGCTACCGGACGGGTTCGCCGTCCAGGTCGACCGCCGCGTGCGGGTACTGGGCGACGGCGCTGCCCTGCTCGGCGGCTCACCGACGCGCCTGCTCAAGCTCGCGCCCGCCGCCCAGCTCATGATCTCCGATGGCCGGCTGAAGGTTCGCGACGACGTGAGCGCGCAGCTGGCCCGCACTCTGCTGGACGCCACGGTGGCCCATCCGCGGCCCGCCGGTGGCCCGTCGCACCGCGATGTGACCGTGGTGATTCCCGTGCGGAACAACGTTTCGGGTGTACGTCGCTTGGTCAGCTCGCTGCGCGGGTTACGGGTGGTCGTCGTCGATGACGGTTCGTTTCCCCCGATCGAGCCGGACGACTTCGGCGGCGCGCACTGCGACGTCAAGATACTGCGGCACGCCCGCAGCAGGGGCCCGGCGGCGGCACGCAACACCGGCCTGGCCGCCTGCGCGAGCGAGTTCGTCGCGTTTCTGGATTCCGACGTGGCGCCCCGGCGGGGCTGGCTGGAAGCCCTGCTGGGTCACTTCTGCGATCCGGCCGTCGCCCTGGTGGCGCCGCGCATCGTCGGCCTGTCGCACAGCGCGGGTGTGGTGGCGCGGTACGAGGCGGTGCACTCCTCGCTGGATCTCGGTGAGCGGGAGGCGCCGGTGCTTCCCCACAGCACGGTTTCTTACGTTCCCAGCGCGGCGATCATCTGCCGCTGTTCGGCTCTGCGTGAGGTCGGCGGCTTCGACGAGACCTTGCAGTCCGGCGAGGACGTCGACTTGTGCTGGCGGCTGATCGAAACGGGCGCCCGACTGCGCTACGAACCGATAGCGTTGGTCGTCCACGACCACCGCGCCGAACTCCGGGGCTGGCTGGCCCGAAAGGCGGTCTACGGCGGCTCCGCCGCGCCGCTGTCGGCACGGCACCCGGACAAGACGGCTCCGGTGGTGATTTCCGGCTGGGCACTGCTGGCCTGGATCCTCATGGCACTCGGCACCACCTTCAGCCGGCCGGCGTCCATCGTCGCCGCCGTCATGACGGGCCGCCGGCTGGCGAAGGCCATGAACAGCGTCGAGACGTCGATGGGGGACATCCTGCTGATCGCGACCCGCGGCCTGTCGTCCGCGGCGCTGCAGTTGGCCTCGGCGCTGTGCCGGCACTATTGGCCGCTGGCGTTGCTTGTGGCCCTAGTCTCGCAACATTTCCGAAAGGTCGTGCTGGTCGCCGCCGTCATGGACGGCGTGGTGGACTGGCTGCGCCGCCGCAACGCCACCCACGACGACGCCCAGCCCATCGGGCTGCTGACCTATCTGCTGCTCAAGCGCGTCGATGACCTGGCTTACGGACTGGGCCTGTGGTGGGGAGTTCTCCGTGAGCGGAATCCTCACGCGCTCAAACCACAGATCCGTAGCTAGCCCGGCCTCGCCTTGACCGCCTCCGTCCTGTACAGCGATGTGCTGATCATCGGCGCCGGCAGCGCCGGATCGGTTGTTGCGGAGCGTCTGTCCGCCGATCCCGGGTGTTGCGTGACGGTGCTCGAGGCTGGGCCCGCGCTCGTCGACCCGGCCCTGTTGGCGCGGACCGCAAACGGGCTGCAGCTGCCGATCGGGGCTGGCAGCCCGCTGGTCCACCGTTATCTGACCCGGCTGACCGACCGGCCCGAGCGCTGGCTGCCGATCGTGCGAGGGGCGACGGTCGGCGGTTCCGGTGCGGTCAACGGCGGCTACTTCTGCCGCGCATTGCCGCGCGACTTCGATGCCGCCGCGCTACCCGGGTGGGCGTGGTCAGATGTGCTCGAACACTTCCGTGCGATCGAGACCGACCTGGACTTCGGCGGTCCCGCCCACGGCGAGAGCGGTCCCATCCCGGTTCGTCGCACCCGTGAGATGACCGGGACGACTGAAAGGTTCATCGTAGCCGCAGAGCGCGCCGGTTTCGCATGGATCGCCGATCTCAACGACGTCGGGGGCGAGCCGGTCGCAGGGGTCGGCGCCGTCCCGCTCAACATCGTCGACGGCGTGCGCGTCGGATCCGGCGCGGGATATCTGCTTCCGGCTCTCACCCGGCCGAATTTGACGTTGCTGTCGGGGACGAGGGCGGTGCGGTTGCGCTTCAACGGTGCCGCCGCGGTGGGTGTCGACGCCGTCGGTCCGCAGGGCGCAATGACAATAACGGCCTCCAAGATCGTATTGTCTTCGGGCGCAATCCAGTCGGCGCACCTGCTGATGCTTTCCGGCATCGGGGACCCGGCCATGTTGCGGGGCGTCGGCGTGCCGGTGGTGGCGGCGCTACCGGTGGGAATGTCTTGCAGCGACCACCCCGAATGGGTGCTTCCGACGAGTTGGACGGTCGCCGTCGGCCGCCCAGTGCTGGAGGTGGTGCTCAGCACCGCGGACGGCATTGAGATCCGCCCCTACACAGGGGGATTCGTTGCGATGACGGGCAATGGCACCGCCGGCCATCCCGATTGGCCGCACATCGGGGTCGTGCTGATG
>JAQTVU010000449.1 GCA_028706695.1 Mycobacterium sp. | reverse complement strand
CTAGGCGTCGCCCCGGTCGGCGTAGCCGCTGAACTGGTCGAACGAGGCGCCGGCCGGTGCCAGCAGCACCGTGTCGCCCGGCTTGGCCAACTCGCGGGCCGCGGCGACGGCCGCCGTCATGACGCGAGCACCGAGATCCCCGGCCGGATGGTTCACTGCTGTCACATATACCGCGGGAATCACACTAAGCGCATCCATATCGGCATCCTCGCCTGTCACAACCTGGACGACGGGGACATTCGGCGCGTGTCGCGATAACGCCTCTGCAACCTCTTGGCGATCCCGGCCGATCAGCACCGCACCGACCAGCCGGGATGCGACCCTGGCCACCGCGGCGTCGACGGATGCGCCCTTGAGCAAACCGCCGGCCACCCAGACCACCCGCGGATAGGCCAGCACGGACGCCTCGGCGGCGTGCGGATTGGTGGCCTTGGAGTCGTCGACGTAGGTGATGCCGTCGGCGGCCGCGACGACCTCGGCCCGGTGCCGGCCGACCCGGAACGAGCCGATCGCCGCCGCGATCGACTCGGCCGGCACGCCGACGGCGCGGGCCAGCGCCGCCGCCGCGAGGGCGTCGAGCACCCCGCCCGGGCCCGGCACCGGTATCGCCTCGACCGGCAGCAGTGTCAGGTCCTCGGCGAAGGCACGGTCGACGAGTCGCCCGTCGCGCACGCCGAGTTCGCCCGGGGCCGGTTCGCCCAGCCGGAACCCCGCCCGCACCGGGGCTTCGGCGGTGCCTAGCAACGCGGCTGCCCGGTGGTCGTCCAGCCCGACCACGGCCACCCGGCCGCCCAGCACGCGGGCCTTGTCGGCGGTGTACTGGGCCATCGACGCATGCCAGTCGAGGTGGTCTTCGGCGATGTTGAGCACGACGCCGGCCTCGGGCCGCAGCGAGGGGGCCCAGTGCAGCTGGAAACTGGACAGCTCGACGGCTAGCAGGTCGGCGGGCCGCTCGAGCACCTGCAGCACCGGATCGCCGATGTTGCCGCACGACAGGCTGCGGCGGCCGTCGGCGGTCAGGATCGAGTGCAGCATCGAGGTCGTCGTCGTCTTGCCGTTGGTGCCGGTCACCGCCAGCCAGCGGCGCGGCGGGCCGTAGAACCCCGCGGCGTCGAGCCGCCAGGCCAGTTCCACGTCACCCCATACGGGCACCCCTGCCGTCGCCGCGGCGGCCAGCACCGGCGTGCCCGGCGCGAAGCCGGGACTGGTGACCACCAGCGAATAGCCGGCGATGTTGGGCGTGGCAGTAGACGCGGTCACCGTCGTGACGCCGGTCCCCGCGTAGCGGCGCAACGTGGCCGGGTCGTCGTCGCACAGGGTCGGCGCCGCGCCGAACCGGGTCAGGGCCGCCAGCACCGCCCTGCCGGTGACCCCCCCGCCGGTGACCAGCACCGGCGCGCCCGGGGCCAGGGGATCCAGCGCGCCCATCAGGCCCCGATCGCGGCAAGCCACTCGCCGTAGAACAGCGCCACCCCCAGGCCGCAGGTGATCGCGGTCAGCAGCCAAAAACGGATGATCACCGTGGTCTCGGCCCAGCCGGCCAGTTCGAAGTGGTGGTGAAACGGCGCCATCCGGAAGACCCGGCGCCCGGTGGTGCGGAAGGCCAGGATCTGCAGCACGACGGAGCCGACCTCGGCGACGAACAGCGCACCCAGCACGACCGCGAGGATCTCGGTGCGGCTGGTCACCGACAATCCCGCGACGATGCCGCCCAGCGCCAGCGACCCGGTGTCGCCCATGAAGATCTTGGCGGGCGCGGCGTTCCACCACAGAAAGCCGATGCAGGCGCCGGCGGTGGCGGCCGCGATGAGCGCCAGGTCCAGCGGGTCACGCACGTTGTAACAGCCCAGGCCCGGGGCCGTGACGCACGAGTTGCGGTACTGCCAGAAGGTGATCAGCACGTAGGCGGCGGTGACCATCGCCATGCTGCCGGCCGCCAACCCGTCCAGGCCGTCGGTGAAATTGACCGCGTTGGACCAGGCGCTGACGACAACCACGCAGAACAGCACGAACAGCGCGGGAGCCAGCGTGACGGTGGCGACTTCACGGACGTAGGACAGCTCGGGGCTGGCCGGGGTCTGGCCGTTGGCGTTGTGAAACTGCAGCACCAGCACCCCGAACAGCACGGCGGCCACGACCTGCCCGACGGTCTTGGCCGTCTTGTTCAGCCCGAGGTTGCGCGACCTGCGGATCTTGATCAGGTCGTCGACGAACCCGACACCGCCCAGCACGGTGGCCAGAGCCAGGACCAGCAGACCCGACGCGGACACGCCCTCGCCGCCGAAGGCCAGCCCGGCCAGGTGCGTGCCCAGGTACCCGGCCCAGACACCGGCCAGGATCGCCACCCCGCCCATCGACGGCGTGCCGCTTTTGGTGCGGTGGCTGGGCGGGCCGTCCTCGCGGGCCTGATGGCCGAAGCCCTGCCTGGTGAACAGCCGGATGAGCGCGGGGGGCGCCAGGATGGAGACGGTCAACGCGACGGCGACGGCGATGAGGATCTGCCTCATGCAGGCGTCCCGCCGGCCCCGGGCTCCGGGCCTTCGGCGGCCAGCGCATCGGCCAGCGCACCCAGCCCGGCGGCGTTCGACGCCTTCACCAGGACCACGTCGCCGGGCCGCAGCTCGGTCCGCAACAGCGCGATGGCGGCGTCCGGGTCTGCCACCCCGACGACTCCCCGATCGGCTCCGGCGCCCCAGGAGCCCCAGCCGCCTTCCAGGACCGCTCCGTGGTGCATGGCCCTCATCGACCTCCCACTTCCCACGACGACGAGTCGAGACACATCTAAGCGCACCGCCAGCCGACCGATGCGATCATGCTCGGCCAGGGTGTCCTCGCCGAGTTCGGCCATCTCGCCCAGCACCGCCCAGCTGCGGCGCGCGGGTGTGCCGGCCCGGCCGCGGGCGATCCAGGCCAGCGCCTGCAGCCCGGCCCGCATCGAATCGGGATTGGCGTTGTAGGCGTCGTCGATCACGGTGACCCCGTCGGCCCGGGTGGTGACCTGCATCCGGTGCCGCGACACCGGCCCGGCGGCCAGCGCGGCCGCCACCTGCTCGGGCCGGGCGCCGCATTCCAGCGCGACCGCGCCGGCGGCCAGCGCGTTGGTCACCTGATGGTCGCCGTACACGCCGAGCCGGACCTCGGTCGCGGCGCCGCGCGCGTGCAGGGTGAAGCGTGGCCGGGCCAGCTCGTCGAGCGAGACGTCATCAGCCCACACGTCAGCCCTCACATCAGCCCTCACGTCCAGGGACGCGGAGCCCACGCGGCCGACCCGCACCACCCGTGCCGCGGTCAGGTCGGCCATCGCCGCCACCGCCGGGTCGTCGACGTTGAGGATGACCAC
>JAQTVU010000448.1 GCA_028706695.1 Mycobacterium sp. | reverse complement strand
GTGGCGTAGAGAAACCGATTCTGTGGGGCTTGGGCAAGGCCGCCGCGGTACAACGGTTTGCGGCCGAGCACGACATCGATCTGAAAGACAGCTACTTCTATGCCGACGGTGACGAGGACGTCGCGCCGATGCATTTGGTCGGCAATCCACGCCCAACCAATCCCGAAGGCAAGATGGCCGCCGTGGCCCGCCGCCGGGGCTGGCCGATTCTGCGCTTCGACAGCCGCGGCGGGGTCGGCCTGCAGCGGCAGCTGCGCACCCTCGCCGGTGTCAGTTCGATGTTCCCGGTGGCGGCCGGCGCCGTGGGCATCGGCCTGCTGACCCGCAGCCGGCGGCGGGGCATCAACTTCTTCACCGCCACCTTCTCCCAGCTGCTGCTGGCAACCACCGAGGTGCGCCTGAACGTCATCGGCGAGGAGAACCTGAACGCGCAGCGCCCGGCCGTGTTCATCTACAACCACCGCAACCAGGTCGACCCCGTCATCGCAGGTGCGCTGGTGCGCGACAACTGGATTGCCGTGGCCAAGAAGGAGCTGGAGAAAAACCCGATCATGGGTCCGCTCGGGAAACTGCTCGACGGCGTGTTCATCGACCGCGACGATCCCGTGGCCGCGGTGGAAACGCTGCGCACGGTCGAAGAGCGGGCCAGGAACGGACTGTCCATCGTGATGGCTCCGGAGGGCACCCGGCTGGACACCACCGAAGTCGGGCCGTTCAAGAAGGGTCCCTTCCGCATCGCGATGGCGGTGGGCATCCCGATCGTCCCGATCGTGATCCGCAACGCGGAACTCGTCGCCGCCCGCAACTCCAGCACGGTCAATCCGGGCACGGTAGATGTCGCGGTACTCCCGCCGATTTCGGTGCAGGACTGGGCCCTGGAGTCCCTGCCGGAACACATCGACGCGGTACGCCAGCTCTATCTGGACACGCTGGCCGACTGGCCCGTCGGCGAACTGCCCGAAGTCAACCCGTACACCGCGCACAAGCCGGCCAAAAGAGCCTGGCCCGCCGAGGCCGCCGCGAAGAAGGCACCGGCGAAAAAGACCGCCACCGGCGGCGCGGCCCCGCAGTCGCGGCCCAGAGGGCGGGTGTGACCAAGGCGGCCGCAGACGTCGGCGCGGTCCTGACCGCGCATGACTGGCTGGTGTTGGCGTCGATGGCCTCACCGGTCGAGACGGAGCTGATCTCGGCGTGGGTGGCTCAGCAGCGCGCGGACAACCCGGCGGCGGAGTTCGACGTCCTGCGGTTGCCGGCGCCCAATGCGCCGTCGGCCGCGCTCACGTCGCTGACGGAGCAGCTCCAATCCGGCGACGACCGTTGGATCGTGCCGGTGCGGGTGTTCTGGCTGCCGCCTGCGGATCGGACCCGGCTCGCCAAGGCGGCCGGGCTGCTGCCCGGCCGGGACCCCTATCGCCCCAACGAGCGTCAGCAACGGCGCATCGTGCGTGACGCCCCCCGCCGCGCGCGTGTGGTGGCCGGCGAGCCGGCCACCGTCTCCCACCTCCGCCGGCAGTGGCGCGACACCACCGTGGGGGAGGGAGCGCGTGACTTCGCCCAATTCGTAACGCGGCGCGCGATTTTGGCGATCGAACGCGCCGAGTACCGGATCCTGGGTCCGCAGTACAAGTCTCCGCGGCTGGTGAAGCCCGAGATCCTGGCGTCGGCGCGGTTTCGCGCCGGGCTGGCCAAGATCCCGGGCGCAACGGTGGAAGAAGCCGGGAAGATGCTCGACGAACTCGCCACCGGGTGGAGCCGGGTGTCGGTCGACCTGGTTTCCGTGCTTGGCAGGTTGATCAGCCGCGGATTCGATCCGCAAATCGACTACGACGAGTATCAGGTCGCGGCGATGCGCGCCGGACTGGATGCTCACCCGGCGGTGCTGCTGTTCTCGCACCGCTCCTACATCGACGGCGCGGTGGTGCCGGTGGCGATGCAGGAGAACCGGCTTCCACCCGTACACGTCTTCGCCGGCATCAACCTGTCATTCGGGCTGATGGGTCCGCTGCTGCGCCGCTCCGGCGTCATCTTCATCCGCCGCAACATCGGTGATGACCCGCTCTACAAATACGTGCTGCGCGAATACGTCGGCTACCTGGTCGAGAAGCGGTTCAACCTGAGCTGGTCCATCGAGGGCACCCGCTCGCGCACCGGCAAGATGCTGCCGCCCAAGCTGGGGCTGCTGGCCTATGTGGCCGGCGCCTACCTGGACGGTCGCAGCGAAGACATTCTGCTGCAGCCGGTTTCCATCAGCTTCGACCAGCTGCACGAGACCGCCGAGTACGCCGCCTATGCGCGTGGCGGGCAGAAGACCCCCGAGGGCATCCGCTGGCTGTACAACTTCGTCCGGGCCCAGGGCGAACGCAACTACGGCAAGATCTACGTCCGCTTCCCCCAAGCGGTCTCGATGCGCCAGTACCTGGGGCCGCCGCGCGGTCGGCTGGACCGGGAGCCGGAAGCCAAAGGGATTGTGCTGCAGAAGATGTCGTTCGAGGTGGCGTGGCGGATTCTGCAGTCGACGCCGGTGACGGCCACGGGTCTGGTATGTGCGCTGCTGCTCACCACGCGCGGGGCGGCGCTGACCCTGGACCAACTGCACCACACGCTGCAGGACGCACTGGACTACCTCGAACGCAAGCACATCCCGGTGTCGACGAGCGCATTACGGCTGCGCACGCGCGAGGGGGTGCGTGCGGCCGTCGACGCCCTGTCCAACGGCCATCCGATCACCCGGGTCGACGGGGGCCGCGAGCCGGTGTGGCAGATCGCGCCCGAGGAACAGCACGCCGCCGCGTTCTACCGCAACTCGGTCATACACGCCTTCCTGGAGACCTCGATCGTCGAGCTCGCGCTGGCGCACGCCCGGCACGATGCGGATGCCGGGGGCGACCGCATGGAGGCGTTCTGGACCCGCGCGATGCGGCTGCGTGACCTGCTGCAATTCGATTTTTACTTCGCCGACTCGGCGACATTCCGGCAGAACATCGCCGAAGAGATGGCATGGCACGACGATTGGAAAACCCACGTCGCGGCCGGGGGTGACCAGATCGACGCGTTGCTGCTCGCCAAGCGCCCGCTGATGGCCGACGCGATGCTGCGGGTGTTCTTCGAAGCGTATGAGATCGTCGCCGACGTCCTGCGCGACGCGCCGGCGGATATCGCCGCCCGGGATCTCACGGAGCTGGCGCTCGGGCTCGGGCGACAATATGTGGCACAAACCCGGATTCGCAGCAGCGAATCGGTGTCGACGCTGCTGTTCGCGACGGCGCGCCAGGTCGTCGAGGACCAGGACCTGATCGCGCCGGCCCCGGATCTGGCCGCCCGGCTGATCGCCTTCCTCAAGGAACTTCGCGGTGTGCTG
>JAQTVU010000447.1 GCA_028706695.1 Mycobacterium sp. | reverse complement strand
GGCCGGGCTCGAGCAACCCGGACAGCTCCTCGATGCGGGCGGCGAACATCTCCTCGGTGACCTGCCCGCCGCCGGCGAGTTCGGCCCAGTGCCCGGCGTTGGCGGCGGCGGCCACGATCTTGGCGTCGACGGTGGTCGGCGTCATGCCCGCCAACAGGATCGGCGACCGCCCGGTCAGCCGGGTGAACTTCGTCGACAGCTTGACCCTGCCGTCGGGCAGTCGAACAACGGTCGGGGCATAGCTCGACCAGGCCGGGGCCACCTCCGGCACGGCACCGACGGTGAACAGGTTGCGCTGGCCGCCGCGGGTGGCCGCAGGCACGATGCCGATGCCCAGCCCGCGGATCACCGGCGCGGTCAGCCGGGTCAGGATGTCCCCGGGCCCCAGATCGAGGATCCACCGGGCTCCGGCGGCGTGCACCCGGGTGATCTCGTCCACCCAGTCGACGCGATCGACCAGGATCGCCTCGGTCAGCTGCCGGGCCAGGGCCACGTCAAGGCCGACCTTTTCGGCCCACCCTCCGACGATGTCGACGCCGTCGGCCAGCCGCGGGGTGTGGAAGCCCACCTCGACCCGCACCGGCTCGAAGACCGGCGCGAAGACATCCCCGCCGCGGACCTTGTTCTTGCGGTCGGCCTGCTCCTTCTCGGAAATCTGCCGGCAATACAGCTCGAAGCGCGAGAGTTGCTCGGGGGTGCCGGTGATGACAACCGAGCGCCGGCCATTGCGAATGGACAGTACCGGGGGCTGCACTGTCCGAACGTCTTGGGCGAAGTTGTCGAGCAGCCGTTGAACGCGTGCGGGGTCGACGTTGCTCACCGAGACCATCGGCGGGCGATCACCCAGCACCGAGATGCCGCGGCGGCGCGCCACCAGGGTTCCGGCCGCTCCGATGAGCTGCGCCATGGCCAGCAACTCGATGTCGCGGGTGCCCGCCGCCCGCAGCGCCTCGACGGCGAGCACACCTTGCGAATGCCCGGCGAGCGCGACCGGCGGTGTCGTCGTCAGGTCCATCCCCTGGCGCGCCAGGGCCCGCATGGCCGCGATCTGGGTGAGCAGCACGCCGGGCACGGAGACCGCCGCCGACGTCAGGTGCTTGTCCGCGGGGACCGCCTCCTCGGCGGCGAGCGCGCGTATCCACTGCAGCGGTTGGAAGCCGATCGGTCGCACCACCACCAGCTCTTTTGCCACCGGCTCGAGCAGCAGCTCGACTTCACCTACCAGGGTTGCAAGCTCGGCTTCGATCCCGGCCGAGGAGACCAGTTCTTCGAAGGTTTGCAGCCAGGCACTGCCCTGACCGCCGAACGCGACAGCGTACGGCTCGCCGGCCGTCAGACGGTCGACCAGAGCGTGGGTGCTGTGTGGGCCGTGCCCGTCGCGGTCAGCGGACACCCGGTCGTGCTCGTGGATCGTCACGTTATGTCTCCCTGTGTGCGTCATTAACGTCGTGGTTCGTTTCGGTCAACCCCGGGGTGCGGGCGCTGAGTCGGTTGCACGGGATTCCGCATCGAATCGCGGCCAAAGCGCTGACCGGTGTCGTCGACGGGCCCTTCCCCGGAATTGAGCGGCGCGGCGAACTGCATCGGCAGTACTAAGAGTGTCACAAGGATCGGCGCCGATTATTTGTGCCGCGCGGTTACTGACGGGTTCTACGGATGGGTAACCGTGTCGTGGATAACACCGCGTTCAGTCACGGGTGCGGGCGCCCAGAACAAACGTGCTGCATGCAGGTGGTTACGGTCGAGTAGCCATAACTTCGCTGATCAAGGCAGTTTCGTTATCGAATCGTTATCTATAGATTTTCGCGTCCGCCGCAGCGCCCGCGTACACATTAGGGCCGTCTCGGTGTGACGACTCGCCGCCGGCGGAGGCGGCCAACGAGCGAGCGATTGTTTGCTGGGATGCCCGGAGCCGGGGCGGGGCCGGTCCTCTAGGCCCACTGCCCGAATTGCGGCCGCGTGCAACTGCATCGCACGCTGCGCGTGCTTCGCCCCGGCCGCGCCGCCGCCCATCGGCGCATGCGTACTTGCCCGACGCCATCTCCGCAGGCGTGTACGACATGGAGCATGGCCCGCGTGATTCGCCTGGATGGTCTTCGCGCACAGAGGATTCGATCAATCCGATCACGTCGAGGCCTCCAGGCCGGGAAGCTCACGCAGCTGAGCCGTGGTGATCGCCGTGTGGGCGAAGCGTTTCCTGATCGCGACCTGAGCAATCGCAACCGGCCCAGACGCCGGTAACGTGGTCGGCTGTGGAACCTGACCGTCAAGCCGACATCGCCGCGCTCGACTCCACCTTGACCACGGTGGAGCGGGTGCTCGATGTGGATGGTCTGCGCACCCGCATCGAGAAGCTCGAGCATGAGGCGTCCGACCCGTCGTTGTGGGACGACCAGGCCCGGGCGCAGCGGGTGACCAGTGAGTTGTCCCACGCACAGGGCGAGCTGCGCAGAGTCGAGGAGCTGCGCCGACGCCTCGACGACCTGCCAGTGCTCTACGAGCTCGCGGCCGAGGAGGAAGAGGGTGCCGCGGACGCCCTGGCCGAAGCCGACGCCGAACTCAAGGCGCTGCGCGCCGACATCGAGGCCACCGAAGTGCGCACGCTGCTGTCGGGTGAGTACGACGAGCGGGAGGCGCTGGTCACCATCCGGTCCGGCGCGGGCGGGGTGGACGCCGCCGACTGGGCCGAGATGCTGATGCGGATGTACATCCGGTGGGCCGAGCAGCACAAATACCCGGTCGAGGTGTTCGATACCTCCTACGCCGAGGAGGCGGGCATCAAAAGCGCCACCTTCGCCGTGCACGCGCCGTTCGCTTACGGCACGCTGTCGGTCGAACAGGGCACCCACCGGCTGGTTCGGATCAGCCCATTCGACAACCAAAGCCGACGCCAGACATCATTCGCCGAAGTCGAGGTGCTTCCGGTCGTGGACACCACCGACCACATCGAGATCCCGGAAGGCGACGTGCGTGTCGACGTCTACCGGTCCAGCGGTCCAGGAGGTCAGTCGGTCAACACCACCGACTCGGCGGTTCGGCTGACGCACATCCCGACCGGCATCGTCGTCACCTGCCAGAACGAAAAGTCGCAACTGCAGAACAAGGTTTCGGCGATGCGTGTGCTTCAGGCGAAGTTGCTGGAGCGCAAGCGGTCCGAAGAGCGGGCCGAGATGGACGCGTTGAAGGGCGAGGGCGGCAGCTCGTGGGGCAACCAGATGCGCTCCTACGTGCTCCACCCGTATCAGATGGTCAAGGACTTGCGAACCGACTACGAGGTCGGCAATCCGGCGGCAGTCCTGGACGGAGACATCGACGGTTTTCTAGAAGCGGGAATCCGGTGGCGCAATCGAAAAGATGACGAATAACACCACCGTCGCCGTCG
>JAQTVU010000446.1 GCA_028706695.1 Mycobacterium sp. | reverse complement strand
GTCGCCAACGCCTATCTCGAAGGCACCTACAGCGAGGTCTACACCGGCATCGAGGAGGACGCCGAAGGACTGCGCAAGCTGTTCCGGCAGTTCTCGTTCCCCGGTGGCATCCCCAGCCACGTCGCCGCCCAGACGCCCGGCTCGATCCACGAAGGCGGCGAGCTCGGCTACGCCCTGGTGCATGCCTACGGCGCGGCATTCGACAACCCGGATCTGGTGGTGGCCTGCGTGGTCGGTGACGGCGAGGCCGAGACCGGGCCGCTGGCCGCCGGCTGGCACTCCAACAAGTTCCTCAACCCGGTCAACGACGGTGCGGTGTTACCGATCCTGCACCTCAACGGTTACAAGATTGCCAATCCGACCGTGCTGTCCCGCATCCCGGATTCCGAACTGGAGTCGCTGCTGCGCGGCTACGGCTACCGGCCGATCGTCGTCGCCGGCCCCACCGGCGAAGACTCGTCCGACGTCCATCAGCAACTGGCCGCCGCGCTCGACGACGCCTTCGACGACATCGCCGACATCCAGAACAGCGCGCGCCGGGGCGACCAGCCGCAGCGACCGGTGTGGCCGATGATCGTGCTGCGCACCCCCAAGGGTTGGACCGGGCCGAAGACGGTTGACGGGAAAAAGGTCGAGGGCACCTGGCGGGCGCATCAGGTTCCGCTCGCCGAGACCCACGACAACCCCCAGCACCGCGCGCAACTCGAGGAATGGCTGCGCAGCTACCGGCCCGAGGAGCTTTTCGACGCCACCGGCAAGGTGCGGGACGAACTGCGGGCGCTCGCCCCCAAGGGTGATCGCCGGATGAGCGCCAACCCGCACGCCAACGGCGGCCTGCTGCTGCACGACCTGGATCTGCCCGACTTCCGCGACTACGCGGTGCCGGTGTCGCGGCCGGCCACCGAAACCCACGAGGCCACCCGCGTGCTGGGCAAATTCCTGCGAGACGTGATTGCCCGCAACCCGGATCGGTTTCGGCTGATGGGACCCGACGAGACCGCGTCCAACCGCCTGGATGCGGTGTACGGAGCGACGGACAAGGTGTGGCTCTCGAAGATCGAGCCCGACGACGAGCATCTCGCGCCGGCCGGCCGGGTGATGGAGGTGCTCTCCGAACATCTCTGCCAGGGCTGGCTAGAAGGTTACCTGCTCACCGGCCGGCACGGGCTGTTCAACTGCTACGAGGCGTTCGTGCACATCGTCGACTCGATGCTCAATCAGCATGCGAAATGGCTCGCCACGAGCAGGGAGTTGCCCTGGCGGCGCCCGATCGCCTCGCTGAACTACCTGCTCACCTCGCACGTGTGGCGCCAGGACCACAACGGGGCATCGCATCAGGATCCCGGCTTCATCGACCTGGTCGCAAACAAGCGCGCCGAATTGACGCGGGTATACCTGCCGCCGGACGGCAACACGTTGCTGTCGGTGGCCGACCACTGCCTGCGCAGCCGCAACTACATCAACGTCGTCGTCGCCGGCAAGCAGCCCGCGTTGGCCTACCTCGACATGGAGCAGGCCATCGCGCACTGCACCCGCGGTCTGGGTATTTGGCAGTGGGCGAGCACCGCCACCGACGAGCCGCAGGTGGTGCTCGGCTGCGCCGGGGACGTCCCGACGCTGGAGACCCTGGCCGCCGCCGACATCCTGCGCCGCGAACTGCCCGGACTGGCGGTCCGGGTGGTCAACGTCGTCGACCTGATGCGGTTGCAGCCCGAGTCCGAGCACCCGCACGGTTTGCCGGACAGGGAGTTCGACGCGCTGTTCACCCGCGACAAGCCGGTCATTTTCGCCTACCACGGCTACCCATGGCTGATCCACCGGCTGACCTATCGCCGGACCAACCACCCCCACATCCACGTGCGTGGGTTCAAGGAGCGCGGTACCACGACGACGCCCTTCGACATGGTGATGCTCAACGACCTGGACCGCTTCCACCTGGTCATCGACGTCATCGACCGGGTGGACGGCCTGGCGAGCCGGGCCGCGACGCTGCGCCAGCGGATGGCCGACGCCCGCCTCGAGGCGCGCCGCTACACGCGCGAGCATGGCGAGGACGACCCGAAAATCGCCGGCTGGTCCTGGCAGCCCGACACGGTCCGCGGCGAGATGACCGGCGAGATGACCGGCGAGATGACCAACGTGAGGCCGGGGGTGCAGTGACGGGACCACAGCACCGACGGCACCGCCCGATGAGGGGCGAAAGCGGTCCGCTCCGTAGAACCGTCCCTTCCGCTATCCGGGCGGGCGTCGGTGCTGCCGGTAAACTTGACCGATGAACGAAGCCACCGCCGAACACCCCCTGGCTTCTCAGTTTTCGGCGCTGCACCGGTTGCGGATTCATCTCGATGTCGCCGTGGTGGTCGTGGTGCTGGTGCTCACCAACTTGATCGCGCATTTCACCACGCCCTGGGCGGGCATCGCCACCGTCCCGGCCGCCGCGGTCGGGCTGGTGCTGTTGGTGCGGGCCCGCGGCCTCGACTGGGCCGAGCTGGGCCTGGGCCGCGAACACTGGAAATCCGGGCTGGCTTATGCGCTGGCGGCCGTCGCCGTGGTCGGTTCGGTGATCGCCGCGGGTGTGCTGCTGCCGGTGACCCGGCCGATGTTCCTCAACAACCACTACGCCACCGTCTCGGGCGCGCTGGTCGCCTCGATGGTCATCATTCCGCTGCAAACCGTGATCCCCGAGGAGCTGGCATTCCGCGGCGTACTGCACGGCACGCTGAGTCGGGTGTGGGGGTTTCGCGGCGTCGCGCTGGCCGGCTCGCTGCTGTTCGGTCTCTGGCATGTCGCCACGTCGCTGGGGCTGACGAGTAGCAACGTCGGTTTCGCCCGCCTGTTCGGCGGCGGGCTCGCCGGGGTGCTCTCCGGGGTGACGCTGGCGGTGCTGGCGACGGGCGCGGCCGGCTTCGTCTTCAGCTGGCTGCGCCGGCGCAGCGGCAGCCTGATCGCCCCGATCGCGCTGCATTGGTCGCTGAACGGGCTCGGTGCCCTGGCCGCCGCGCTGGTCTGGCACCTGTCGACCTGACGGGCCGCCGGGTCACACCAGCAGCACCGCGGCTCCGGCGATGCGGCCGGCGCTCAGATCGGCCAGCGCCTGATCGGCTCGGGCGAGCGGGTATTCGGGTGTCGTCACCTCGATGTGGTGCCGCCCGGCGAAGTCGAGGAATGCGCGCGCGTCGGCCCGGGTGTTCGACGTGACCGAGCGCAGCTGGCGCTCCTGGAACAGATGACGCTGGTAGTTCAGTGGCGGAACATCGGAAAGATGGATTCCCGCGACCGACAACGTGCCACCCCGGTCCAACGCCGCCAGGGCGATCGGGACCAGGTCGCCGACCGGCGCGAACAGGATCGCCGCGTCCAGCGGAACCGGCGGCGCGTCGGCGGCGCCCTGCGCCGACGCGG
>JAQTVU010000445.1 GCA_028706695.1 Mycobacterium sp. | reverse complement strand
GTACTTGCCGCCGAAGACCGTCGTCGCCTCGATGTTGGCGGCCACGTTGGCCGGGATCAGGTGCAGATACCGGGGATCGACGTCCAAGGCGAACTTGGCCGCCGGCTTGCCGTCGCGGACGGTCTCGGAGATGCGGGCCACCCGACCGATCTGCACCCCGTTGTAGGTCACCTTGGAGCCCGGGTCCATCACCAGCCCGGCACGGGCCGCCAGCATCGTCAGCTTGGTCTTGGGAGTGAAGTCGCCCCGGAACTGCCCGTAGACCAGGGCGAACACCACCGCCCCGGCGACCAGCGTCGCCACGCCCGCCAGCTTGTACGGCGGGGTCCGCTGAGGGTTGACCTGCGCGGGCACGGCTACACCGTCAGCGCGAAGTTGGGATTGACGCCGTAAAGCGCCAACGCGGCCGACAATACGACAATCTGCACCGAGACCAGCGAGAAGCGCATCGACCGGCCGACCGCCTCGCCGACGCCCACCGGCCCGCCGCCGGCGTTGTACCCGTAGAAGCAGTGGGTGATCATCACGACCGCGGTGATGACGATGGCCTCGACGAAGGACCAGAAGACGTCGTCGGGGCGCAGGAACGTCCGGAAGTAATGCTCGTAGGTGCCGTGGGATTGCCCGTAGAACACCGTCGTGGTGATCTGCGGCGACAGGAACGACATGATCATGGCCAGCGAGTACAGCGGGATGATCACCACCAGCCCGGCCATGATTCGGGTGCTGGCCAGAAATGAGATCGACCTGATGCTCATCACTTCCAGCGCGTCGATCTCCTCGCTGATGCGCATGGCGCCCAGTTCCGCGGTCGCCCCGGCGCCGACGGTGGCGGCCATCGAGATACCGGTGACCACCGGGGCGGCGATCCGCACGTTGATCAGCGCGGCGAAGAAGCCGGTGAACGCCTCGACCCCGATGTTTCCCAGCGACGCGAACCCTTGGATGGCGACCAGGGAGCTGCCGGAGAGCGTGACGAAGCCGACGATCGCGACGGTGCCGCCCACCACGGCCATGGCACCGGTGCCCATGCCGATCTGGGCGATCAGCCGCAGCGTCTCCTTGCGGTAGTGGCGCAGCGCGTGGGGCATGTGCGCGACGGCCGACGCGCCGAACCACGCCATCTGGCCGATGTCGTCGACCGCGCGTCCGGCCGCCCCGCCGTAGCGGTTGAAGTTCTGCACCGTCCGTGGGAAGCGGGCGCGCAACACCTCGGCGGTCGACATGTCAGTGCCCCGTCCCGAAGCGCACACCGATGGTGGTCAGCACCACGTTGACCGCGTACAGCGCGACCACGCACAGCACCACCGTCTCGTTGACGGCGGTGCCCAGCCCCTTGGAGCCGCCGCGCACGGTCAGCCCGCGGAAGCAGCCCACCAGGCCGGCGATGAGGCCGAACACCGCGGCCTTGACCGTGGCGATGACCACCTCGGGCAGGCCGGTGATGGTGGTCAGCGTGGCCAGATACGCACCGCCGGACACGTTCTGCAGGTACACCCCGAACAGATATCCGCCGACCAGACCGACGGTGATGACCAACCCGTTGAGCAGCGTGGCGACCATCGTCGCGGCCACCACCCGCGGCACCACCAGGCGGTGGATCGGGTCGATGCCGAGCACCTCCATCGCGTCGATCTCCTCGCGGATGGTGCGGGCGCCCAAGTCGGCGCAGATGGCCGTCGACCCGGCCCCGGCGACCACCAGCACCGTGGTCAGCGGGCCCAGCTGGGTCACCGCGCCGATCGCCGCCCCGGCCCCCGACAGGTCCGCGGCGCCGAACTGCGCCAGCAGCACATTGAGGGTGAAGATCAGCAGAACGGTCAGCGGGATCGAGACCATGATGGTGGGCAGGAACGCGACCCGCATGATGAACCAGCACTGCAAGACCAGTTCGCGCCACTGAAAAGGCAAGCGGAACAATGCCTTTCCGGTCAGCACGCACATCTGGAAGAAGCCGCCGACGAGCGTCAGCGGCGTCTGCAGCTGGTCGCGCAGGTAATCCACCAACTGCGGGCGTGGCGTCGTCACCGCTTCCCCCCCACGCGGGCCCCGCCAACTTCGCGGCGCCGCGGCGGTTTCTGTCGCACGCGCCCTCCTCGTCGCCGCTCATCGTGAGTGACCACTGACCGGCTACTCGCAAGTAGTAACCCGGACCACCGGAATCTACCCGATGACCATTCGCGTGTGAACCGCATCCGCACAATTAACCCGTCGTCAACAATGGGCAAACGTCACAATGTTCGTCAGCTGTCCCTTGTGACCGTCGAATCGGTTGCGACAGACCGTAGTTCGGGTGCACTTTGGACGCCGTAGCGCGCCCGTAGCTCAGTCTTGAGCACCTTGCCGGCCGGATTGCGCGGCAACGCGTCAACGATCTCAAGCGCCTTGGGATGCTTGTAGCGCGCCAGCCGCTCGGTCAGGAACTCATCGAGGTCCGCGAGGCGCAGGGCGTCGCCGACGACGGCCGCGACCGCGATCGGAACCTCCCCCCATTGCTCGTGCGCCCGCCCGATGACGGCGACTTCGACGATGCGGGGATGGCCGGCCAGGACGTTCTCCACCTCCGCGCAATAGATGTTCTCGCCACCGGAGACGATCATGTCGTTCTTGCGATCCACCACCCAGACGTAGCCGTCGGAGTCCATGCGGACCAGGTCACCGGAATGAAACCAGCCGCCCGCGAACGCTTCTGCCGTGGCTTCCGGGTTGTTCCAGTAACCGCTCATCAAAGTCGATGCGCGGTAGACGATTTCGCCTACCTCGCCGACGGGGACGTCGTTCATGTTCTCGTCGACCACCCGGGCGGCGACGGTGGGGATCACCTTGCCGACCGATCCGCGCCTGCGGATCGCGTCGTCGCCGAGCAGCATGCAGGTCACCGGCGACATCTCGGTCTGGCCGAAGGCGGCCAGCATCTGGGTCCCCGGGAAGGTCGCCGACATTTCCCGCAGCAGCGCATCGGGCGCCGGCGCGGCCCCCCACGACATCGCCCGCAGCTTCAGCTCGCGCGGTCGCGCGCGTTGCTCGGCGCATACGGCCTGCCACTGCGCGGGCACCAGGAAGATACCGGTGACCTTCTCCGCGGCGAGGACGTCGAGCAGCCGCCCGGGCTCGAAGGCGCCGAGCGGATAGATAACCGTCGGGACCCCGAGCAGCATCCCGGTCAGCAGGTTGCCGATCCCGGCGATGTGGAAGAACGGGACCCCGATGAAGCCGACGTCGTTGTGGATGTCGGCACCCGTGGTGTAGAGCGAGGTCATGGCCTGCCCGGTGAGGTTGGTGTGGGTCAGCACGGCGCCTTTCGGGCGCCCGGTGGTGCCCGAGGTGTACATGATCAGCGCCGGCGGGTCGTTCGGGATGTCGACGGACGGATGCGATTCACCTGGTTCGCTGACGAGGTCCTCG
>JAQTVU010000444.1 GCA_028706695.1 Mycobacterium sp. | reverse complement strand
GCCTGGCCATGCAGCATGTCCGCCAGTTCGAGACGGCCCGTGAGACGGCGCTTACCCTGCAGCGCGCGATGCTGCCACCCATCCAGCCGCCACCGGGATTTGCCGTACGTTACGAATCCGCCGTCCCGCCGCTGGAAATCGGGGGCGACTGGTATGACGTGCTGCCCGTCGGCGAGCACCGGATCGGCGTCGTCGTCGGTGACTGCGTCGGCCGTGGTCTGCCGGCCGCCGCGATCATGGGCCAGCTGCGCAGTTCGGCGCGGGCGTTGCTGATCAACGGCGCCCAGCCGGCCGTATTGCTCGAGCAGCTGGATTCGGTGGCCGCGCTCATTCCCAATGCCTACTGCACAACGGTTTTCCTGGCGATCGTGGACACCGAGTCGGGGATCGTGGAGTACAGCAACGCCGGTCACATGCCGGCGATGCTCGCCGGGCCCGCGCCCGGCACGACCCTGTTGACCGACGCCAGTTCGGTTCCGCTCGGGGTACGACGGGGCGACCCTCGCCCGCAAGGGTTCCAGGTTCTGCCGACCGGCTCGACGTTGATGCTGTTCACCGACGGCCTGGTCGAGCGCAAACGTGAGTCGATCGACGACGGAATCGGCCGCGCCGCAGACGTTCTGGTCCAGACGATGGCGCGGTCGCCGGACGTGATCGCCGACGCGATGCTGCGCGAACTCGCACCGCCGGGCGGCTACGACGACGATGTCGCGATGGTGATATATCAGCACCAGCATGCACCGCTTCGCCTCGAGACTCCCGCGATCGCAAACCAGTTGGCCGTGGCCCGACGTCGGCTGACCGAATGGCTCAGAGGCGCGGTCACCGCCGAAGAGTTGCGTGGCGACATCGTGCTGGTTGCCAGCGAGGCGTGCACCAACTGCGTGCAGCATGCCTATCGCGGACGCGACGTCGGGACCATGCGGCTGGAGGCCGAGTTCGTCGACCATGAAATCCGGCTGCGCATCTCCGATTGCGGTTCGTGGAGGGCGCCGGCCGCCAACCCCGGCAACAGCGGGCGAGGCCTGCTGCTGATAAGGGCACTCAGCGATTCGATGGAGATCGACAGCACCGGATCCGGGACCACGGTAGCGGTCACCTTCCGCATCCCCAGCGTGGTGTGAGCGTTTGCCGTCGCCGGTTTCCGGGTAGCCAGCGGCGTGACCCGCGCACCGATCACGGCCCACCCCACGTTGCCGGCGGCGCATGGACCGCTGTCGACGGCCGTGCGCCGGGCGTTGGCCGGGCCCGCCTCGTTCGACCACCTGGCGCGCATCGGCACATCGGTGCGGGACTCCGATCCCTACGGGCTGGACCTGCAGCTGGCGCTGTGCATGTGCTACGAGCTGCACTACCGGGGTTTTGCCGGCGTTGATCCCGACTGGGAGTGGAATCCCGCGCTGCTGCAGCTGCGCGCCGAGATGGAAAGCGTCTTCCTGGCGGGCGTGCGCCGCGACGTCGGTCCCATCGACCCGGGCCTGACGTCGGCTGCCGAGATGGCGGCGCTGGCGATAGAACCCGTCGACGGCACCGGCCCGTCGCATTACCTGCAGGACAGCGGGACCTGGCAGCAGATGCGCGAATACTTCGCGCATCGCTCGGTGTATCACCTCAAAGAAGGCGACCCGCACGCGTGGGTGATTCCGCGCCTGAGCGGCGGCGCCAAAGCGGCTTTCGTCGCGATCGAATTCGACGAGTACGGCGCCGGCCAGGGCCGCCGGCTGCATCAGCAGCTGTTCGCCGACCTGCTCGCGGCCGCGGGGCTGGATTCGGCGTATCTGGGTTATCTGGACGCGGTCCCCGCCGAGTCGCTGGCGGTGGTGAATCTGATGTCGCTGTTCGGACTGCACCGCCGGCTGCGCGGAGCCGCGATCGGGCATTTCGCGTCGATCGAGATCGCCTCCCCGCCCGGATCGAGGCGGATGGTCCAAGCCCTGCGGCGGATGGGCGCACCGGAGGCGTGCCTGGCGTTCTACCGCGAGCACGTCGAGGCCGACGCGGTGCACGAACATGTGGTGCGCGGCGTCGTCGGTGACCTGGTCGCGCGGGAACCGCACCTCGATGGCGACATCGTGTTCGGCATGCGGGCAAACGCGGCGGTCGAAAACCGGCTGACCGAGCATCTCATGTCCTGCTGGCGGCGGGGCCGGACGTCGTTGCGCACACCACCGGATTAGCCGCGGATCAGCCGGAATCAGGCCCGCGCCGCCCCGTTTCGACGGTCTTTGCCGCCCGGCAGCTGCGATGGCTGGTGTCACACAGCGGATACTCCCGACTGCGCCGGCACGTGCAGATCGCCACCATGAAACGGTCGGACTCGACGACGTCGCCGTCGGGCATCTCGATGGACACCGGGCCGGACACCAGCACCGGGCCGCGCGCGAAGACCTGCACCCGGGTGCTGGTCATAGCCGCTCGCCCCGGATCACCACCAGCTCCTCGTCACGGCAGCCCGGCGGTATCCGCCCGGTGCTCTCCAGCCAACGCGCCCTGGCCGACAACACCGGCCCGAACGGAATCCGTCGCGAGGCGACGATTGCTGCCTCGACACCGGCGGCTCGCAGCATCTCCACCGATCGCCCGGCGTCCGCGAGCTCCGACTGCACCAGCAAGATCGTTCCGCCGTGGCACAGCAGTTTGGGTGCCGTCCGGCACAGCGGGTCCAGGACGGCGCGCCCGTCCGCGCCGGCGTCCCAGGCCCACCATGGGCCGGCGACCGCGGGAATCGCCGCGTCGGCGGGCGGCGTCGGCACATAGGGCGGGTTGGCGACGACGACGTCGAACGGCGCACAGTCCAGCGCCCCGCTCCACGGGCCCTGCCGCACGTCGATCGTCACCCCGGCACCGGCCGCATTGCCCCGCGAGCTCCGCACCGCGTGCGGACAGATGTCGAAGGCGGTCACGCCGGCACAACCCATTTCAGCGGCCGCGATCGCGACGAATCCGCTGCCGGTACACAGATCGAGGACCCGCCGCCCCGGAATCAGCGCGGAACGCGCCATGGCATCGACCAGCAACTTCGAGTCGTGTTGCGGCTGGTAGACGTTCCCGGCCTGCTCGGTTTCCGAGGCGCCCACCGGCGCCGGGCAAGTGATGGTCAACCCAGACCTTTCGACTAGACCTTTCGACCAGATCACCGCGGCGATCACGTCGTGGCCTGTCTAATGCCCGCAAACCAGCGGCTTCAAACCGCGGCCGCCGGCCGCGAGATGCGGCTAGAGCGCCGGGGCGTGGGCGAATTGCTCGAGGATCGCCGCGCAAAACGCCGGCAGGTCCGACGGGGAGCGGCTGGAGATCAGGTTGCCGTCGACGACGACCTCCTCGTCGCGGACCTGGGCACCCGCGTTGCGAAGGTCGGTGCGGATGATGGGATAGGAGGTCAGCTTTCATCCCACCGCCCCACCGGCCTCCACG
>JAQTVU010000443.1 GCA_028706695.1 Mycobacterium sp. | reverse complement strand
GGAGCAGTGACCACTTCTCGCCGTGGCTGACCTCGCAGGGGCACGCGCCCAACGCCTGGCCGGTGCTGGGTGCGGTGGCGCATCGCACCCAGCGGGTGGGAATCTACACCTACGTGACGTGCCCGACGATGCGGTACCACCCGGCGATCGTCGCACAGCAGGCGGCGACCGTGCAGATCCTGGCCGACGGCCGGTTCACCTTGGGCCTGGGCAGCGGCGAGAACCTCAACGAACACATCGTGGGCCGGGGCTGGCCGACCGTCGAACGCCGCCAGGACATGTTGCGCGATGCCATCGAGATCATCCGCGACCTGTTCGGCGGCGACCTGGTGACCCGACGCGGCGAGCATTTCCAGGTGGACTCCGCGCGGCTGTGGGACCTGCCCGAGGTCCCGGTCGAGATCGGGGTGGCGATGTCGGGCACCAAGGGCGTCGACAAGCTGGCGACGCTGGCCGACCACCTGATCGCGGTGCAACCCGACGGTGAGCTGGTCGACGCCTGGCGCGCCGCCCGCCGGGCCAACGGCGCCGACGCCGGGCGGGTGATCGGGCAGCTTCCGGTGAGCTGGGACCCCGATCGCGACGCCGCCATCCGGCGTGCACACGATCAGTTCCGCTGGTTCGCCGGCGGCTGGAAGGTCAACGCCGATCTGCCGACGCCCGCCGGGTTCGTCGGTGCGACGCAGTTCGTGCGGCCCGAGGATGTCGCCGAAGCCATCCCGTGCGGCGCGGAACTGGACGCCGTGGTGGCGGCGGTCCGGCCCTACCAGGACGCGGGATTCACCGACATCGCGCTGGTCCAGATCGGTGGCGACAAACAGGAGCTGTTCCTCAAAGAAGCCGCCGAGCCTTTGCTCGCGGCGCTGCGGGGCGCGGCGAGCTGACCGGATGTTTGGCCGGGTGCTGCACGGGTACCCGGCTGCACCGTGGAGATCGGTCCCGCCGCCCGCCGTTTGGCACAACTCGGAATGTGACGCCAAATACGCGGCGGCACTGAATAATTCGATGACAACATGCTTGGCACCGTAAGGAAGTCGATGATGAGCGAT
The DNA here is from genome assembly GCA_028706695.1 of Mycobacterium sp. Taxonomy (GTDB): domain Bacteria; phylum Actinomycetota; class Actinomycetes; order Mycobacteriales; family Mycobacteriaceae; genus Mycobacterium. The sequence goes on along the minus strand of JAQTVU010000443.1, from coordinate 2,366 downwards.
CGATCCGCGATGACCACCGCGACCTTGGCGAAGGCGCTCGCCGGCGCCAGTTTCGGCTTGGGCCTGTCCGAGCTGCTGGCGCCGGGTACGGTTGCCAGGGTCGCCGGGGTGGCCGACACCGGCGTGTCGCGCCGGGTGATCCGCGCGCTGGGCGTGCGCGAATGCGGCCATGGGGCGGCGTTGTTGGCCGGCCCCGACAGCCTGGTGTGGACCCGGGTGGCCGGCGACGTGCTCGACGTCGGACTGCTGCTGGCGGGTGTGGCCGGACGCGGCCGGGGCGGGCGGCGGCGGGGCATGGTCTCGGCCCTGGCCCTGGCCGGCATCGGCGGGCTGGACCTGTACACGGCATTGCGCACCACCGGCAACCGCGCCAGCGACTCCGCCGGCGGACGGCCGCTGACGTTGCGAGCCGCGGTCACGGTGCGGCGCTCCCCCGAGGAGGCCTACCGCTTCTGGCGTGACCTGCAGAACCTGCCCGACTTCATGTACCACCTCAAGTCGGTCAGCGCCGACGCCGACGGTCGTTCGCACTGGGTCGCCAACGCGCCGGCCGGGCAGTCGGTGCAGTGGGACGCTCAGATCACCGACGACCAGCCCGGCAAGCGGATCGGGTGGCGGTCGCTGCCGGGTTCGGCGAACCAAAACGGCGGCAGCGTCGAGTTCGTGCCCGCCGCCAACGGCGACGGCACCGAGGTCCGGGTGAAGCTCGACTACCGGATGCCGGCAGGGCGGCTGGGCGAGGCCGCGGCGGCCCTGTTCGGCGCGTCACCCGGGCAGCAGGTCAACGACGACCTGCGGCGCTTCAAGCAGGTCCTGGAAACCGGGCAGGTGCTGCGCACCGACGGGTCCCCGGACGGGACCTCCTCGATGCGGCAGCTGCGCCAGCGGCCCGCTCAGCCGATCGCACAACGCAAAGGAGCTTGAACAAGTGAAGGCCACCGTCTGGGCGGGACGTCGCAGCGTTGAGGTGCAATCGGTTCCCGATCCCACCATCCTCAACGACCGCGACGCCATCGTGCGCGTCACCTCCACGGCGATCTGCGGATCGGACCTGCACCTCTATGACGGCTTGATCCCCACCGTCAAGCACGGCGACGTGCTCGGCCACGAGTTCATGGGCGAGGTGGTCGAAGTCGGCAAGGCGGTGCACAACCTGGCCGTCGGCGACCGGGTCGTGGTTCCGTTCCCGATCGCCTGCGGCGCCTGCGCGGCGTGCGAGCGCGACCTTTTCTCCCTCTGCGAGAATTCCAACCCCAACGCCGGCATCGCCGAGAAGGTCCTGGGTCATTCCCTGGCGGGGCTGTTCGGCTACTCCCACATGATGGGCGGGTTCGCCGGCGGCCAGGCCGAATACGCCCGGGTTCCGTTTGCCGACGTCGGACCGCTGAAGGTCGACGAGGACCTCGCCGACGACCAGGTGCTGTTCTTGTCGGACATCCTGCCCACCGGTTACATGGGGGCCGAGATGTGCAACATCCAACCCGGCGACGTCATCGCGGTGTGGGGCGCCGGCCCGGTCGGACTGTTCGCGACGATGAGTGCGCTTCTGCTGGGCGCATCGAAAGTCATTGCCATCGACGAAGTTCCCTACCGCCTGAACCTGGCGGCGAAAATCGGTGCGACAACGCTGAACTTCGCCGAGACGTCGGTGCTCGAGGAGCTTAAGGACATCACCGCCGGGCGCGGGCCCGACCACTGCATCGACGCGGTCGGCATGGAGGCCCGCAGCGGCTCGGCCACGCTGGACGCCTACGACCGCGTCAAGCAGGCCACCCGACTGGAAACCGAACGGCCACATGCGATCCGGGAGGCGGCCATGAGTTGCCGCAACGGCGGCACCATCTCGGTGGTCGGGGTGTACGGCGGCGCGATGGACAAGTTCCCGGTCGGCGCCGTCATGAACAGGTCGCTGACCATCAAGACCGGTCAATGCCATGTGCAGCGCTACATGCGGCCCCTGCTCGACAGCATCCGCGGGGGCGAGATCGACCCGACTATCGTCATCAGCCACCACTTGCCGCTGGATCGGGCGCCGCATGGCTATGAGATCTTCAAGCACAAGCAAGACGGCTGCACCAAGGTGGTCCTCAATCCGTAAGGTCCTCAATTCGTAAGGGAGCGAATCGATGTCGACGCAGTTGCAAGGCAAGAGGGTCGCCATCCTGGCGGCCGACGGGGTCGAGAAGGTCGAACTCGAACAACCGCGCGCGGCGCTGCAGGACGCGGGCGCGCAGGTCGAGGTCCTGTCACTGAAGCCCGGCCAGATCCAGGCACGCAACAACGATCTCGAGCCGGCCGGAAGCTTCGGCGTCGACCGGGTGGTATCGGACGTGTCGGTGGGCGAGTTCGACGCCCTGGTGCTTCCC
>JAQTVU010000015.1:9715-13997 GCA_028706695.1 Mycobacterium sp. | reverse complement strand
GTTATAGGTGATCGCGATCGGGCCGAACACCACCGGCAGATTCCACGCCGGCGATCCGCAGCGCCGCTGCGCGGCCGCGTACTCGTTCTGGGCGAGCGGGGAATCCGAGCCTCCGAAGTCGGTCTGGTTGCCGCTGAATTCGCTGATTCCCGCGCCCGAGCCGTTGGCCGTGTAGTTCAGGCTCTGACCCGGGCAGGCCTGTTCGAACGCGTTGACGAAACGGGTCATCGCGTTGGCCTGGGCTGTCGAGCCGCTGGCCTTCAGCGTCTTCTTGCCACCGCAGTCGACGTTCGCTGCCGATCCGCGCGCCGGGGCGTGTCCCGCGTGTGCGTTGTTGTCGCTGCCACACCCCGACAAGATGAGCGCCCCGGCACCCAAGACGCCCAGCGCCGCGCCAAATCGGTTGAGTTTCAATTCAGGTCCTCACGGTAGGGATAGAACAAGGTCGCCGCCGCCCCCGGGCGCAACCCGAGCCGGCCGTCCTCTTCGCCGCCATGAAGCTAACAGGAATAAGGTTAACGTCGAGCAAACGTTCGTTGCTGGTCGCGAGGACGCAAACCGGCGCCCGCGTTCCGCGGGTGTCGTCCCGCGTGCGGCCACTCGCAGGACCCACCCGTGGAGATCCCGGACAGCTTCTAGACGTCTGATGAACCACGAAATCCTCTGGAAGCCCGGGCCGGCATGGATGCGGCAGAAACTGTCGGCCCCGGCGAGCCGACCGGCGTGCTGGCCAGCACCGACGCGGCCGCCGTGCTGCTGCCCGGGGAACCGTGCTGCTGCCCCGGCAAGAGGCGGCGCCAGAAGGCAATTGGAGCCGGTATCAGCAACGTTATGCACCCGGGCCTGGCCACCGGCCTGCAGTTCGCTCGCCGGTCCGGTCGCCACCGCGGTGCGGGCCGTCAACGCCATCGCGACCGGCCGCTGGTCACCGGCCGGGGGAGCCTTGCCTCGCCGCCGACCCTCGGCAGGCGGGCCGATTCCCGCCGCCGTGAGGGTTCGGCTAACCTCACTTTTCAATTCGGGACAGTGAATCGAGGGTCGACACGTTGGCGCAGGGCTCCCAGGCCGAGCCGAAGACGAGCTGGTATCTGCTCGGGCCGGCGTTCGTCGCCGCGATCGCCTACGTCGACCCGGGAAACGTCGCGGCCAACGTCAGCGCGGGCGCACAGTTCGGCTACCTGCTGCTGTGGGTGATCGTGGTGGCCAACGTGCTGGCGGGATTGGTGCAGTACCTGTCGGCGAAGTTGGGGCTGGTGACCGGCCGGTCGCTGCCGGCGGCCATCGGCAGGCAGATGAGCCGGCCGCTGCGGCTGGCGTTCTGGGGCCAGGCCGAACTCGTGGCGATGGCCACCGATGTGGCCGAGGTGATCGGCGGGGCCATCGCATTGCGGATCCTGTTCGCCCTGCCCCTGCTGGCCGGCGGGGCGATCACGGGGGCGGTGTCGATGCTGTTGCTCGCCATCCAAGATCGGCGCGGGCAGCTCATTTTCGAACGGGTCATCACCGGGCTGCTGCTGATCATCGCCATCGGCTTCGCCGCCAGTTTCTTCGTCGCGACGCCACCGCCCGACGCCGTGATCGGCGGCCTGCTGCCGCGCTTCCGCGGCGCCGAAAGCGTGTTGCTGGCCGCCGCGATTCTCGGGGCCACCGTGATGCCGCACGCGGTGTATCTGCATTCGGGCCTGGCCCTTGACCGGCACGGGCATCCTGCCGCGGGCCGGCGCCGCCGCCGGCTGCTGGGTGTCACACGGGTGGACGTCGTCCTGGCGATGGCGGTCGCCGGCACGGTGAACGCGGCCATGCTGCTGGTCGCGGCGATCAACCTGCCGGGCCGAGAGACCACCGCCTCAATCGACGGCGCTTATGCCGCGATCCACGCCACACTGGGACCGGCGATCGCGGTGCTCTTCGCGGTCGGCCTGCTGGCGTCGGGCTTGGCGTCCTCGTCGGTGGGCGCGTACGCGGGGGCGGTGATCATGCAGGGATTGCTGCATCGGTCCGTGCCCGTGCCGGTCCGGCGGCTGGTCACGCTGTGCCCGGCGCTGGTGATCCTGGCGCTCGGATTCGATCCCACCCGCGCCCTGGTGTTGTCCCAGGTCGTGTTGTCGTTCGGCATACCGTTCGCCGTGCTCCCGCTGATCCGGCTCACCAGCAACCGCCAGCTCATGGGCGAGGACACCAACCATCCCGTCACGACGCTCATCGGGTGGGCGGTCGGCCTCGTGGTTAGTCTGCTTAACGTGGTGCTGATCTGGCTGACAGTGGCCGGCTGAATGCCGGTCACCCGGCATCCCTACTTCGCATATGGGTCCAACCTGTGCGTGAACCAGATGGCGCAGCGCTGCCCCGACGCCGCCGACCCGCGACCGGCGGTGTTGTCGGATCATGACTGGCTGATCAACCAACGCGGGGTGGCCACCGTCGAGCCGTTCTCCGGCCGCCAGGTGCACGGCGTGCTGTGGCAGCTCTCCGACCGCGACCTGGCGACGCTGGACAGCGCCGAGGGCGTGCCGGTGCGCTATCGGCGTGACCGGCTGACCGTCGTCACCCGCGCCGGGCCCGCGCCGGCGTGGGTCTACATCGACCACCGGGTGACGCCGGGTCCGCCCCGCCCGGGCTATCTGTCGCGGGTCGTCAACGGCGCTGCGCACCACGGCCTTCCGACACGCTGGGTGGACTTCCTGCGGCGCTGGGACCCCGCGCACTGACCACGTCCGGCACCCGCCGCCAGCCCTGTGCCACAGCCGCTTTGGGCGCTCCCCGGTGGAGCAGCCGAGCGCCGACGGCGCAACCGGGACACCCCTACCCCCATGGGCATGCGACCGGGGCTGGCTGCGGACACAGGCACATTGGTCCCGCACATGTTTCAGGGCCGATTTTGTGGGCAGGCTAGCTCGGGGCGCACCGCGTGCCGACTGTTGCATAGCTGGACTTTGCCGGCAGCCGGAGGCTGAAGGGGTTCGACGATGAGGCTGGTCAAGCGGGGGTGGGTGGCGCTGGTCGTCGCGCTCATCCTCGCCGTCGCCGGCCTTTCGGTGTCGCACCTGCGCGAAATGTTCGGGGCGCAGCAACGGAATCGGCCGGCAGCGCCGCCGCGGTGATCGAGCCGTTGATCCACAAGCGGGTCACCTATGAGGTCTTCGGCCCGGCAACCGCGGTGGCAAGCATCAATTACCTGGATGCCGGGGCGGAGCCGCGGCAGGTCGACGTGCGCGGCCTGCCGTGGTCGTACACGATAACCACGCGGCTGCCGGCGGTGTTCGCCAATGTGGTGGCGCAGGGCGACGGCGACCGCATCGGTTGCCGCATCAGCGTCGACGGCGAACTGCGGGACCAAAAGTCGTCGGACGGCATACACGCCCAAGCCTCCTGCCTGGTGAAGGCCGCGTGAGCGCCGACGCGGGCCCGCGGCAGTTCCTGGCGCGGATGATCCGCCGGTTCGCCGTGCCGATCATCTTGTTCTGGCTGGCCGTCACGGCCCTGCTCAACCTCACGGTGCCCCAGTTGGAGGTGATCGGGCGGAAGCATGCGGTGGCGCTGAACACCAAGGAGGCGCCCTCCACACAGGCGATGAAACGCATCGGCGAGGTATTCCACGAATACCACTCCGACAACGTCGCCATGCTGGTCCTGGAAGGTGACAAGCCGCTGGGCGCCGACGCCCACCGCTACTACGACCAACTCATCGGGGGGCTGTCGCGGGACAAAAAGGATGTGCAGCACATCCAGAGCCTGTGGGCCGACCCGGTCACGGCGGCCGGGGTGCAGAGCCGTGACGGCAAAGCCGCCTACGTCCAGCTCAACCTCGCCGGCGATCAGGGCGGGACCGCGGCCAACGAAGCGCTTCAGGGCGCCCGCGAGGTGGTCTCGCGCACCCCGCCACCCCCCGGGGTCAAGGCCTATGTCACCGGATCGGGTGCGCTGAGCGCGGATCTGCTGGACGCCGGTGACAAAAGCATGGTCCTGATGACCTCGATCAGCATCGTGGTCATCGCGATCATGATGTTCATCGTCTACCGTACGGTGTCCACCGTCCTGATACTGCTGGCACTGATGGGCGTCGGGGTGGGCGCGGCGCGTGGCCTGATTTCGCTTCTGGCCGACCGAAATGTGTTGGGCCTGACGTTCTTTGCGACCAACCTGCTCACCACCCTGGCGATTGCCGCAGGAACGGACTACGGGATCTTCTTCATCGGCCGCTACCAGGAGGCGCGTCAGGCCGGGGAGGACCCGGAGACCGCCTACTACACCACCTTCCGCAGCGTGGCGCCGATCGTTTTGG
>JAQTVU010000015.1:0-9705 GCA_028706695.1 Mycobacterium sp. | reverse complement strand
CAACAGCCTGGGCATACCCGCGGGAATCGGCCTGGCCGTGGCGGTTCTGATCGCACTGACCCTGTCACCGGCCGTTTTGAGCGTGGCGAGCCGCCGGGGCCTGCTCGACCCCAAGCGATCGATCAGCACCCACCGGTGGCGACGGATCGGCACCGCGGTCGTGCGCTGGCCCGGACCGATTCTGGCCGCGGCGGTTGCGGCCTCGCTGGTCGGCCTGCTGGCATTGCCCAGCTACAAGACCAGCTACGACGATCGATCATTACATCCCCGCCTCCACGCAGGCCGACCAGGGTATCCAGGCCGCGGACCGACATTTCCCGGTGGGGCAGTTGACCCCGGACATATTGCTGGTTCAGGCCGACCACGACATGCGCAATCCGACCGACATGCTGGTGTTGGACAAGATCGCCAAGGCGGCGATCCGGGTGTCCGGTATCGCCCGTGTCCAGGGCATCACCCGCCCGTTGGGCGCGCCGATCGAGCACAGTTCCCTGGCTTTTCAGATCGGTGCGCAAAGCAGCAGCATGATGGAGAACATCGGATATGCGAAAGACCGCCTGGCCGACCTGGTGAAGATGGCCGACGAACTCGGCGCCATGATCGGCACCACCGAGCGCATGCACGTCCTGATGCGCCAACTGTCCGACACCACCGGCCGCATGGTCGCCGACATGACCGACCTGCAAGCCACCGCCGACCAGATGCGGGACCACATCGCCGATTTCGACGACTTCATGCGGCCGTTACGCCGATACCTCTATACGGAACGACACTGCTACGACATTCCGATCTGCTGGGCGGTGCGTTCGGCTTTCGACGCCACGGATGGCTTCGACGAATTCAGCGACAAGCTGCACACGCTGGTCTCCGACGCCGGTAACTTCAACAGGATCCTGCCGCAAACGGTGGCGCTGCCGCCGCCGACGATCACCGCCATGAGCAACGTGCGTGCGCTGCTGCTGATTCTGCACAGCACCCTGTCGGGGCTGGTCAACCAATTGCAGTCGATGAGCGACAACGCCGCGGCCATGGGGAAGGCGTTCGACGGCGCCAAGAACGACGACACCTTCTATCTACCTCCGGATGTGTTCGGAAACAAGGATTTTCAGACCGGCTTGAAGCTGTACGTGTCACCGGATGGCACGGCGGCCCGCTACACCATCACCCAGATCGGTGATCCGGCGACGCCGAAGGGCATTGCGCGCGTCGAGCCGATGAAGCAGGCCGCGCAGGACGCCGTGAAGGAAAGCCCGTTGGCGAACGCCGACTTCTACCTGGCCGGTACGGCCGCGACCTACAAGGACATGCAGGACGGCGCCAAATACGATCTCATGATCGCCATACTGGCGGCGCTCGGTCTGATCACGGCCATCATGCTGACGCTGACCCGCAGCCTGGTTGCCGCACTGGTCATCATGGGCACGGTGGCGCTGTCGCTGGGCTCGTCGTTCGGGCTTTCCATCCTCATCTGGCAGCACCTGATCGGACTGGAATTGCATTGGCTGGTACTGGCCTTCACCCTCATCGTGCTGTTGGCGGTGGGTTCGGACTACAACCTGCTGCTGGTTTCGCGGTTCGAGGAGGAGATCGGCGCGGGGATCAAGACGGGCATCATCCGGTCGATGGGCAGTACGGGCGGGGTGGTGACGGCGGCCGGCCTGGTTTTCGCATTCACCCTGGGTTCCATGGCGAGCAGCGACGTGCGCGTCGTCGGCCAGATCGGTACCAGCATCGCCGTGGGTCTGTTGTTCGACACGCTGATCGTGCGGTCGTTTTTGATGCCTTCCATCGCCGCCCTGCTGGGGCGCTGGTTCTGGTGGCCGCGGATCGTGCGTCCCCGCCCCGCCAGTCAGCTCCTGCGGCCCTACGGCCCCCGGCCGTCGGTCCGCTCGCTGCTGCTGCCGGATTCCGAGAAAGAGCCGACCGCCGCAAACCGCTGACGCGCCGGGCTACATCGCCAGCAGCGACCGGACCGCGGTGTAGCCGGCGACGGCGACGAGAAGCCATACGAACCAGGAGGTGAGCCGCGCCGCCGGCACCCGTCCGGCGATCACGTCGCCGAGCAGTACCCCGACGAGCCCCGCCGCGGTGAACGGTATCGCCACGCCCCAGTCGATACCGCCGCCCCGGAGGTGGAAAACGAGCCCTTCGGCCGAGCTGATGGCGATCACCAGCAGCGAAGTCCCGACCGCGACCGGCATCTCGTAACCGAGGGCCAGGACCAACGCCGGCACGATCACAAAACCGCCACCGACACCGAAGAATCCGGTGAGAAAACCGACCACGGTGCCGGCGATCAGCAACCGCCACCCGGTGGCTGACAACGACCGCTTCTCACGCCCACCACCGCCCGGCGGGACCGCATCGGCAGACGACACCGACTGCTTTGCGTGACAGGGCGTTTCGGACTGCCGGGCATGCATGCGCCAGGCCGCAACCAGGATCAACCCCGAAAAGACCAGCAGCAAAACGTTGTTGGGCACCAACCGGCTCAGCCATGAACCAAGCAGTGAACCGCCCACGCCGACCAGCCCGAAGATCACACCGGAGCCCAGCCGGACCCGGCCCGCCCGCCAATGCCCCACCACGCCCACCAACGCCGTGGCGCCGACCGTCACCAATGACGTCGTGGTCGCCGCGTGAGCCGTCTCTCCTGCCCCGTAGACCAGCGCGGGCACCGCCAGGATAGACCCACCACCGCCCAGGGCTCCCAGCGCCAGCCCGATCAGCAGCCCCAGCGGTGCCGAGATAGCGATAGCGCCAGTGTCGATCACCTCGCCGCTCAGCCCACGCGTGACCGGTCGAGCGCGCGCTCGGCCGCCGTCCGGACCCCCACCCGATACAGCAGCAGGCTCGTCGGGCACCAACCCACTGCGGCGTCGAGCAGCAAATTCAGCCCGACGAACGCGGTCAAGACCCGCCACCGACGCGAATTCTCCCGCCCCAGAAGCAAACTGGTGAGCACCACACTTCCGGCCAGCAGGCTCAGCACCCGCTCGAGTGTCCATCCCTGCGGCTTGGGAATCCCGAGCGGGCCCGCGGGTGGATTATGGTCGAGTTTTTGCAGGTCCACCACAACCCTCCGATCAGCCACCGGACTTCCTACCACCGTCACGGTGTACCCGCTTGGCTGCGGGCAAATCCCGTGCGTCAGGCGCCGACAACGGGCCGGAACCGGCCGAGTACCGCCGTTGCACCGTTGCTGACCCGCCGGTCGTCTCAGCGGCCGGCACCGGCGCGAGTCCTGTGAGCAGGCCCTTCACCGGATACCGACGACACGACCTCGAGCAGATCGCCCGGCCGCGTCGCGACGCGAACCCCGAACCGGCGGCTGGTGCGCTCCATCGTGGCGCGCAGCCATCCGGCGTCGGCCCGCGAGGCCCGCTCGAGCCGCATGCGGCGCACGCGTAGCGGAATCATCTGCAGCGAAACCAGTTCACCGCTCACCGAATCGGTGCTGACCAGAAACAGCAGTCTCAGCTCGCCACGAAACGGCTGGTGCCCGCCGATGCCTTCGTAGTCGTCGATGACGTCCCCGCAGCCGTACAGGATCGGTTTGCCCCGGTAGATCTCCACCGGCCTGGGGTGATGCGAGGAGTGCCCGTGAACGATGTCGATGCCGGCGTCGATCAACCGGTGCGCGAAGGTGATTTCGCTCGGCGCGATCCCATAGCCCCAATTGGATCCCCAATGCACCGAGACGATCGCGACGTCGCCGGCGTGTTTGTGGGCCAACACCTCTGCCGCGACCTCCTCGGCGGCGTCACGCAGCGATGGATCCCGGACCAGCCACACCCCAGGCCGGTCATGGCCGGCCGCCCAGGATGCGGGCACGCCGGCCGATTTCATCGCCACCGCGCCGACGACCACCCGATGCTCATCGTGCGCACCGACCACCGCCGGCCGGCGCGCGGCGGTCACATCGACGCCCGCCCCGACGCTCAGGACCCCCGCCTGGGCCAGGGCCGTGACCGTGTCGGTCAATCCGGGGTTGCCGAAATCGAGGATGTGGTTGTTGGCCAGTGCGCAGGCATCCGGCCGCAACGCCGTCAGCGCGGGCACGTTGGCCGGATGCATCCGGTAACACACCGGCTTGCGGTTTGCGAACTCACCCGAGGTGGTGATCGTGGTTTCCAGGTTGACCAGCCGGACGTCGGGGGCGGCGGCGTCAAGAAGCGCCAGCACCTCGCCCCACGGCCAACTCCATTCCACCGGGCGCGGGATCGGGCCGCTGGCGCGCTCGGCCAGCCGGACATACCCGCGCGCATCACGCAGGTGCGGCTCCCGTAGCTCCGGATCGCCGGGATGCGGCAGGATCTGGTCGACACCGCGCCCCAGCATGACATCGCCACCGAGCAGCACCGTCACCACACCAGAGTCACCGGCCACGCCGATCACCGCCACCCATCGATCGATTGCCGCCACCGACACCATTGCGCCCAAACGCTCCCTCCGCAAGAGGCGTTTGTCCCGAGCGGAATGGGCTAAGGGCCCTTCGGTGTACCGGCGCACCGGGACAAACTCAAGGGATGGCGAGCTCGGCAACAGCGGACCTCGGCGCGCCGCTCGGCTGGCTTCGGGGTGCGGCGGGATGAGGCCGTTCGACGATCGATGCGACGCCGGGCGGCGGCTGGCCGCGCGGCTGGAACCGCTGCGCGGCCAGGACATCGTGGTGCTCGGGCTGCCCCGCGGCGGGGTGCCGGTGGCCTTCGAGGTCGCCGAGGCGCTGGGCGCGCCGCTGGATGTGCTGGTGGTACGCAAGCTCGGGGTGCCGTTTCAGCCGGAACTGGCCTTCGGGGCGATCGGTGAGGGCGGGGTGCGCGTCATCAACGACTCCGTGCTGCGAGAAGCCCAGCTCTCCCAGGACGAAATGAACGCCGTCGAGGATGAGCAACGCGCCGAGCTGGCACGCCGCTCGGAACGCTTCCGGCGCGGGCACGACCGCATCGCGGTGGCCGGGCGGATCGCGGTGATCGTCGACGATGGCGTCGCAACCGGGGCGACGGCCAAGGCCGCCTGCCAGGTCGCCCGCGCCCAGGGCGCAAGCCGGGTGGTGCTGGCAGTGCCGATCGGCGGGCCCGACATCTTTGCGACATTTGCCGGATACGCCGACGAGGTGATCTGTCTGACCACGCCGGAGTACTTCTTTGCCGTTGGCCAGGGCTACCGCAACTTCGCCCAGACCTCCGACGAGGAGGTGATCGCGCTGCTCGATCGGGCGCGGGCGGGTCTTCCCGCGGCCGCGACCTCCGCCGCCGGTGACGACCCGCCGATTCGCGACGAGGACGTGCGGGTGGACGCGGGCCAGGTCTCGGTGGTCGGGCACCTGACGATTCCAGAACGCCCGGTGGGCGTGGTGGTGTTCGCGCACGGTAGCGGAAGCAGCCGCCATAGCCCGCGCAACCGCTACGTCGCCGAGGTCCTGAACGCCGCGCGCCTTGCCACGTTGCTGTTCGACCTGCTGACCCCCGAAGAGGAGCGCAACCGCGGCAACGTCTTCGACATCGCACTCTTGGCGCGACGGCTGCTCGACGTGACCGCATGGCTGGGCGAGCAACCCGACCTCGCGGCGCTGCCCGTCGGCTACTTTGGCGCCAGCACCGGGGCGGGCGCGGCGCTGGTCGCCGCGGCCGGACCAGAGGCGCGGGTGGCGGCGATCGTGTCCCGCGGCGGACGGCCCGACCTGGCCGGTGACTCGCTGACCAAGGTCGCCGCACCCACACTGCTGATCGTCGGCGGTCGCGACGACGTGGTACTGCAACTGAACCGCCAGGCCCAGGCGATGATGGCCGGCGAGTGCCGGCTCGACGTCGTCCCCGGCGCCACCCACCTGTTCGAAGAGCCCGGCACGCTTGAGCGGGTCGCGGCGCTGGCCCGCGACTGGTTCATCGACCACCTGAACGAGCAAGCTGCGCCGCCGCGGCCGCAGTGAACGGGAAAGGCGTGGAAACAGCCGCTGCAGTAGCGTGGTGCTGATGAGCGGGATGACGGTGACCGTGCCGGAGACCATGAACGTCGGGGATCTCGTCGGTGAAATTGTCACGGCAGTGGCAGACCGGCTCAGGGATGACCACGGATATCGGTTACAGGCGCCGACCGGCGCCGCCGCGGCGACCCGGATCGAGTATCCGCTGCATCCGGCCGGCAGAATCGCCGTCGATCGGAAGCCGGGTGCGCTCAAGGTGAAGCTGCACGGCGTCAACGTCGACTCCCGTGACCTGTTCACGGGGGTGAGCAGCGAACTGGGGCTACGGCACGATGGGCTTCGGACCGAGATCAGCTGACGACCCGACGCTTCGGCCACCGCGACTCGCATTGTGCGGCAACGCAGATCGCTCGGCTTGAGGGCCTGGAACGCGAACGGGCGGCCTGGGCCTCGGGTGGTCTGTGGAGCAGGTCCGTGGCCGGGGCCAAGCTATGGCGGCCGGGCACGCGGCTTGTGCAGCGGCTGGTCGGCGTGCAGGCGGGCGACCGCGTCCGCCACCACCGGCGCGATCGAGGCCACCTGCATCCACGGGCCGACGGGCTGGACCGCAACGCTGTCGGTGACCAGCAGTCGGCGAAGCCGCAGCGCATCGAGCCGGCCGGTGGCGGGATGAACCAAAAGTCCATGGGTTGCGGCCACCGCAATGTCGGCCACGGCGCCCTGCGTCCGCAGCAGCTCCACCGCGGCTTCGATGGTGGCTCCGGTCGTGATCATGTCGTCGACGATCACCGCCGTCCGGCCGCGCACCTCGCCGGCCACATCCAATGCCGCGACCGCTGAACCGTCACGCTGCTTGCGCACCACGGCGACTGGGCCGCCCAGCACCGCCGCATACCGTTCAGCCAGCTTGACCGCGCCCAGGTCGGGGGCGACGATCACCGCCCCCTCCGCCATCTCGCCGGCAAGCTGGGCGGCCAGGACCGCAACGGCGGACAGTGTTTCCACCGGCATCCGGCACATGGCTTCCACGGCGGGTGTGTGCGGGTCGATGGTGACGAGCCGATCGGCGCCCGCGGCGGCGATCGCATCGGCAACGACGGCCGAGCCGAGCGCCTGTCCCGCCGCGGTGCGGCGATCCTGGCGGGCATACCCGAAGTAGGGCACCACCGCGGTCACCCGGGCGGCGCGGGCCCGGCGGCACGCGTCCAGCACCAACAGCAGTTCCACGATGTGCTCGTTGACCGGTGGCGATGCCGGTTGGATGACGTAAACGTCTGCGCCGCAGACATCTTCGACGACGGGGCGAAGCTCGCCGTCGGGAAATCGCTGCAGCGTGCAGCCCTCGGCCGGGATCCCGAGACGGTTGGCGATGGCGCCGGCCAGGCCGGGATTGGCGCTACCGGGGACGATTCGCAGGACGGTCATCGGGCATCCTTTCCGTCGCCGACGGTAGCCACGCCGCGCGCCGAGTCGCGTCTGCCCGGCGGCGATGCAGCCAATTCCACCCCGACCCTGGCACCGGTGAAGCGCTGGACTGGAGGCGAAAGTACCTCGCGCGCCGCGGAAAGTCACGAATCGCAGGCTGCGCGACATCGCCCGAATGTGGGCCGTGGGCGCCGGGTGAAGGGACGAAGGGCCCTAGCCCGGCAACGTGGCCGTCCCTAGGGTTGGACTCGCTGAACGTCGGCACCCATCGACTCTCTACCACCTGGACAAAGGCAATGACTGCTCACTACGAAACCGGCCCGGCTGCAGGCGAATACAGCACCGAGGACGACAATCAGCTGCAGCCCGAGGATACTTTGGTGGACCGCGGCATCGACGACGCGCTCGACGAGGGCTACTCGCCGCCCGAGCGGCCGTACGGGCGTGGCGCGTTCGGCCCGGCCGAAAATCTGGACCAGTTGCTTGCCGAGGAGGAGCCGGACCCGGCGTCGCGCGTCGACGTCCTGCTCGACGATGCCGAGCGGCAACGCTCCGATGACGCCGAACGGGACGCCGAGTTTCCGCGGCCGCGGCAGGTCGGCCGCGCCCGGGCGGGCCGACTTGTGGCACCCGACCGCGGGTTCGGCGAGGATACCGACTCCGAGCTCGTGGCCGAAGACGTCGGCATCAGCGGCGGCGCAGCATCCGCCGAGGAGGCCGCGATGCACATCGTCGACGACGAGGAATAGCCGCTTTACCGCGACGAGTATCCGGGTGGCGCCAGCTATGACGTTCTTTCCGGCGGCACGCGAGAATTCACCAGGGGAAACGGCTTTCACCTCTCCGGCCTCTGCCGCGGGCAGGAGGTGCTGATCGAGAGGCGCGGCGGGGACGGTAGACGACCGACGCCCCTCATGTCGGGTGACCCGCCCGGCTAGACTCACATGCGCCAGCGCCGGACGGACCGGCCAGACCATCGGCCGCCCGCCCGCACGGCACCAGGACGCCCGAACGCCTCGTCAACTCGCACGGCACGCCGGCACATGCTAGTCAGGTGGTCGACGATGTCCACCGCCCTCGCGCCCCGCCCTCGGGGACTGGATGAAAACCCTGCGGCCCCTGGTCGGGGCTGGTGCGAGTGACTGCCGGGAACGTGAGGGTCCCGATTTGGGAACGTGCGGGTGCGGAGAGTCTGCTGTGGAACAGCCCCGCGCGGCGATCCTGGCGTGTCGAGGTCGAGCGTTCAGTCAGCACACTGTCGTGTCCAGGACTCGCCTACCCGACCCAAGGGGCCGCCAAAATCCTCGGCCGAAGCCGGAATCCGGCGACAGGCCGCGCGCAGATTCTGGTGTTGTGCTTGCCATCACGCTGCGAAGAATCGCTGCGGTGAATGCGTCGGTTCCTTCGAGGTCCTCAAGCAGGACGACCTTCGCCGCCAGCGAATCTGTAGGTGCCATCGGATGCGAGGGCGCGCTCGGCGGCTGTGCGATGACGGGTTGAAACCGTCCCTCGTGAAACCCGGGAGATCGGGGTTCGCAGGTGAAGCCAGCGTTCGAGCCCCCGCTCGCGGGATGCGTGGTGCGTCCCAGCGCCATCGCAACGCGCTGTAGCCGCTCGACCACGGCACACGGCCGTTGGTTGAGTCCGTGACGATCGCCGTTCACCGACGCGGCCGGTGATGCCCGATAGGCCTCGCCAGGATGAGGATCCTTGTCCGGCATGGAATTAACGTTAGCTCAAAGCGCCGACAGCACGTCGGCGAATATCCACCGCTGCACCAGATCAGGTTCAGGCTCACCCGGCCCACCGCTGCTCGCTGGACGAGACAATTCGATGTCCATGCCGGGGAACAGCCTCTGCAGGAAGGCCCGTACATGGTCGGCGGCGTGCGCGTGTTCAACGATCGAGTCCACGGTGGTGGTGCCGTCCCACCACCACCAGCGGCCGTCGCGGCGGAACCTGAACGGCGGCGGACCATCATGTGTGATGTGGTTGCGGGCAAAGGACCGCGCAGCACCGACGACCCAAAACCAGTCGTAGCCGGCGAATGTAACCGAGCCGTCGGCGTCGGCGACGTGGGATAGGTTGCGGGGCAGGGCCACCCGCGCGATATGCGTCGAGGTCGATACTGGCGGCCGCGGTCGGCTCACCGGCCGAAAGTGACCGTTGCGGCCCGGCTCGTCCGGTCCGATCGCGGATCGATTCGGATGCACGACCCATTCCTGCCGACGGCCTTTTCCTGGCGCCTGTTTCCGTTTAGCCATGACCTGCCTCCCTCCCGTGTGGCGGTATTTGGATCGTGTTTAGCACCGCCCACCGACACAAACTCGCCGGATTTGGTTGCATCGCAATGT
>JAQTVU010000442.1 GCA_028706695.1 Mycobacterium sp. | reverse complement strand
CGCTGCCGATGCTGCTGGCGGCGCGGCTGCTGCTGGGCCTGACCATCGGCGTCTCGATCGTGGTGGCGCCGGTCTACATCGCAGAGTCGGCGCCAGCGGCGGTGCGCGGATCGCTGCTGGCCGCCTATCAGATGGCCACGGTCAGCGGACTCATCATCGGCTAGCTGGTCGGCTACCTGATGGCCGGCGCCCACGCCTGGCGCTGGATGCTCGGGCTGGCCGCCGTGCCCGCGACGCTGTTGCTGCCCTTGCTCATTCGCATGCCCGACACCGCCCGGTGGTATCTGATGAAGGGCCGCGAGGCCGACGCGCGCCGGGCGCTGCTGCGGACCGAGCCCACCGCCGACGTCTCCCCCGAACTGGCCGAGATCGGCGGCGCGGTGACCGACGAGGGCGGCGATGTCGGGGAGATGCTGCGGCGGCCGTACCTGCGGGCCACCCTGTTCGGGGTCGCGCTCGGCTTCCTGGCCCAGATCACCGGCGTCAACGCGATCGTCTACTACAGCCCGCGGATATTCGAGGCCATGGGCTTCACCGGCGACTTCGCGCTGCTGGCGTTGCCGGCAATGGTGCAGGTCGCCGGCCTGGCCGCGGTGTGCGCCGCGCTGGTCCTGGTCGACCGGCTGGGCCGGCGGCCGATCCTGTTGTCGGGCATCGCCACGATGATCGCCGCCGATCTGGTGCTGGTCGCCGTCTTCGCCCGCGGCTTCACCGGCGGCGGGCTGACGCTGGTCGGGTTCGGCGGCGTGGTGCTGTTCATCGTCGGTTTCAGCTTCGGATTCGGCTCGCTGGTGTGGGTCTACGCCGGCGAGGCCTTCCCGGCCCGGCTGCGGTCGCTGGGCTCGAGCGCGATGCTCACCGCCAATCTGCTCGGCAACGCGATCATCGCCGCGCTGTTCCTGTCCATGCTGCACACCGTCGGCGGCGCAGGGGCCTTCGCGGTGTTCGCCGTGTTCGCGGTGATCGCTTTCGGCGTCGTATCCCGCTATGCGCCGGAGACCAAGGGCCGGCATCTGGAGGAGATTCAGCATTTCTGGGAGAACGGCGGCAAGTGGCCCTGATCGGCGCGGGCACCATGGTGCTCGGCGGGCGGATCTGCCGGCCGGGATGGTTGCTGACATCGGGCCGGCAGATCGCGGCCTGCGCACCCGGCCCGCCGGCCCGGCCGGCCGACCATGATTTCCCCGATTCGATTGTGGTGCCGGGGTTTGTCGACATGCACGTGCACGGTGGCGGCGGCGCCTCCTACCCCGGCGGCGTCGCTGCGGCCGCCGCATTCCACCTGCGGCACGGCACCACCACGACACTTGCCAGCCTGGTCACCGCCGCACCCGCAGAGCTGCTCGCCGGCGTGCGCGCGCTCGCCGGGGCGACCCGGCGGGGCACCGTCGCGGGCATCCACCTGGAGGGACCCTGGCTGAGCCCGGCCCGCTGCGGGGCCCACGATCCCGCCCGCATGCGGGATCCGGACCCGGGCGAGATCGACGCCGTGCTCGCCGCGGGCGGCGGCGCCGTGCGGATGGTCACCCTGGCGCCCGAGCGGCCCGGCTCGGCCGCGGCCATCCGGCGTCTGGTTGACGCTGATGTCGTTGTCGCCGTCGGCCATACGGATGCCGACTACGAGCAGACCCGCGAAGCCGTGGCACTGGGCGCCCGCGTGGGCACCCACCTGTTCAACGCGATGCCACCGCTGCGCCATCGCGACCCCGGGGCCGCGCTGGCGCTGCTGCAGGACCCACGCGTGACCGTCGAGCTCATCGCCGACGGCGTGCACGTGCACCCGGCCGTGGTGCGGGCGGTCGTTGGGGCCGCCGGACCCGCCCGGGTCGCCCTGGTCACCGACGCCGTCGCCGCGGCCGGCTGCGGCGACGGGCCGTTCCGGCTGGGCACCGTGCCGATCGACGTCGTCTCCGGTGTGGCCCGGGTGCGCGGAACGTCGACGATCGCGGGCAGCACCGCCACCATGGACCGGCTGTTCCGCGCGGTGGCCGGCCTCGGCGACGCCGACGCGGCCCTGCGGGCCGCGGTGCAGATGACCGCGACGACGCCCGCACGCGCCCTCGGCCTCGATCGCGTCGGCAGCCTGCGGCCCGGCCTCGACGCCGATCTCGTTGTGCTGAACGGCGAGTGGCGCGTCACCGCCGTCATGCGGCAGGGGCGCTGGCTGACGGAGGGCTAATGCCAGGTTGCGTTGTTAGGCGCCCGGTCTCTTGCTAGGGCTAGGTGGCTGAGTTTTCGGGGCAGCGTGAATGTCCGGGGAAAGGACGCATGAGAATGCTGCACAGACTCGCCGCGCTGATGGCTGGCCTTGTAGCCACAGGCACACTACTGCCCCCGCAGGAGGCGCCGAATTAGGACACAACTGACTGCTGCACAGGCGTTTTCGCAAGCTTCCTCGAGGTGTTGGCGCACCTGCGCCGGGAGCTCGACGTCCACGGCGACGTCGAATGAATCCGCCGGCACTTCCAACCACACAGCTACCAGATCACGGGCCATCGGCTCGACCTCCGGCAAGGTTGCGTGCCTTGCCAGGCAGCGCGACGAAGCGGCCCACGCCCAAGCCGCCGCCGCGCGCGAATACCGCGCCGCCGCCAGAGAATTAAAGGCTCAGGGATTGACCGTGCGCGATATCGGCAAGGCTCTCGACGTATCGCACCAGCGCGCACAACAGCTCGCTGCCTATCCCTGACACCCTTCCGCCCCACTCCCGCGGATTCACCAACGCTGTCTCGCACTTGTAGGGACCGCCGTCGAGGTACTCGACGTGATCGGCCAGCAGGGCCGACCCTCCATCGGTCTGCTGCTGGATCAGTTCCCTTTCCGCAGTGAGCGGTTGTCGTGTCAGTGCGGAATGGGCGACAGCAGCTCGTAGTCGACTGTGAGCACCCGATATGTCGGTTCGGCACGTCGGTCGCAGGTGACGAGCGGCAGCTTGTGCTTGCGTGCAGCCGCGCCCACCAGACCGTCATACAGCGCGCCGCCGGACAAACCCGCTGCGGCGAACTCCCGCACCAGGACTTTGGTGTCCGCTGCGGACAGGAAGCGGGACTCGGGAAAATTCTGCTCCTCCAGGCGAAGTGCGGCGGCTGGACTCAAGCGGTGAGGCGGCGGCAGCCGGGTGAGCACCGACAGCAGCTCCACCGCGGCATGCCCCGACATCCCACGGCGGCAGGCGAGGAGCCGGGCTCTGGCGGCGAGATGGAACGGGTTCTCACGCTGCACCAATGCGAGTGCCGCACTGGTGTCGACCAGCACGTGTTCAGCGCTGGTCGGCAAGCCGCAACTCCCTGACCGCGTCGGCGTCAAGCTCTGGGCCGCCGCTGGGTAGCAACAGAAGTCCGTCCTGCTCGACGAGGTTGTCGGCCGCCACGCTTTCGATGCGGATAGCGGCCCCGTCCAGGGAAATCTCCACCTCGCCCGCAGTAATGC
>JAQTVU010000441.1 GCA_028706695.1 Mycobacterium sp. | reverse complement strand
GCGCCGGCGACGTCGACGACGTGCTGGCCACCATCGACCAGTTCGCCTATGAGAAGTCGATGCTGGTCAACGTCGGTGACGAAAAGGGACTGCTGCTCGACGCCGCCGTGCGGCGCGCCGATCCGGCGCTGGCCCTCGAACTGGGCACTTATTGCGGCTACGGCGCGCTTCGGATCGCCAGAGCCGCGCCCGGGGCCACGGTGTACTCCGTAGAACTCGCCGAGGCCAATGCCGCCAACGCCCGACGGATCTGGGCCCACGCCGGGGTCGCCGACCGGATCACCTGTGTCGTCGGCACGATCGGCGACAATGGGCGCACCCTGGACACACTGGCAAACCGGTACGGGTTTGCTGTCGGTGCGCTCGACTTCGTCTTCCTCGACCATGACAAGCGCGCCTACCTGAGCGACCTGCAAAGCATTCTGGACCGGGGCTGGCTGCATCCGGGGTCGATTGTGGTCGCCGACAACATCCTGGTGCCCGGTGCGCCGCGGTACCGCGCGCACATGCGCCGGGAGCAGGGCCTCCGGTTGAACACCATCGAGCACAAGACGCACCTCGAATACCAATCCCTGGTCCCCGATTTGGTGCTGGAGTCCCAATACCTGGGCTGAAGCGGCTCTACGTGGCGCGGGGGTGGGCACCGGCCCACACTTCGCGCAACGCGTGCACGGTCACCAGCGTGTAGATCTGCGTGGTGGTCACCGAGGCATGCCCCAGCAGCTCCTGGACCACCCGAACGTCGGCGCCGCCCTCGAGCAGATGCGTGGCAAAGGAATGCCGCAGCATGTGCGGTGACACCCCAGAGGTGATGCCCGCGCGTTCGGCGGCGTCCTGCAGCACCTGCCAGGCACTTTGCCGCGACAACCGGCCGCCGCGCACATTGAGGAAGATGGCCGGTGTGCCCCGCCCGCGGCGCGCCAACTCCGGGCGGCCCCGCACCAGATAGGCATCCAGCGCCTGCACCGCGGGGCGCCCCACCGGCACCAGCCGCTGCTTGCCGCCCTTGCCGCGCAACAGCACGGACCTGGCCGTGGTGTCAACGTCGTCGATATCCAGCCCCACTGCCTCGGAGATCCGAGACCCGGTGGAGTACAACAGCTCCAGTAGGGCGCGGTTGCGCAGCGTCAGCGGGCCGTCGGAGGGGGCGTCCCCGCCGGCGCCCTCCAGCAGCGCCAGCACCTCATCGATCGTCAGGCTCTTGGGCAGCCGGCGCCCCGGCGTCGGCGGCCGCACCGCCTGCGCCACATTCAACTCCGCCAGACCTTCGGCGGCGGCGAACCGGTGCAGGCCACGCACCGCGATCAGCGCCCGGGCCGCCGACACCGCGGAAAGCGCCCCCGTTCCCGACTCCGGGTCACCGCGCCGCAACGCCACGAGGAACTCGCTGACATCGTCCTCGCCGACCTTGGCCAGGTCGTGAATCCCGCGCTCCGCCAGATGCTTTGAATAGCGGCGCAGGTCACGACGATACGAACTGAGGGTGTTCTGCGACACGCCGCGCTCGATGCTGAGGTGGTCGAGATAGCCCTGCAGCTGCGTCTCCAGCAGCGCCACCGTCATCGCGCAGCCTTCCGCGCCGCGAACGACGTCGGCCTGTCGATCCACGGACTGTCCAGCGGGCGCGGCTGCGCGAACCCGGTCGTCACCGCGTGGGCGGCCATAATCCCCGCCACGGCAATGCCATTGACGATTTCCCCGCCGAGCGCCTTGCGGGCGGCCTCGGCCAGCGGGTACCACTGCAACGTCATGTCGGCTTCCTCGTGATGCGCCTCGGGACGGTGCACCTCACTCAGTCCGGTGGCCAGATAGACGCGCACCGATTCGTCGCTGAACCCGGGCGTGGAATCCAGGTCGACGAGCACCCGCCAGGTGGCGGCCTGCAGGCCGGCCTCCTCCTGGAGCTCCCGGGCCGCGGTGCGGTGCGGGGCCTCCCCCGCGACGTCGAGCAACCCGGCGGGCAACTCCCACCGTCGCCGCCCCACCGCGTGGCGGTACTGATACACCAGCGGGATGTTGCCCTCGTCATCGAGTGCCACCACGGCGACCGCGCCGAAGTGCTCGACCACCTCCCGCGTGGTGACCTTGTCGCCCGGCATCAGCACGTGATCACGGCGCAGCGCGAAAATATTTCCCGTGTACAGTAATTCAGACGCCTTCGTCTCGAAAAGGTGTTCAGCCACGAGACACGGGCTCAGGTAGCGACCGCCGTTGGGTGCCGTTGGTCGAGCGTTCCGTGATCCCGGGCATCTCGACGGGCAGCAGTTCGCCCGCCTTGTAGTCGATGGCCGCCCCGACGAACGCGACGAACAGCGGGTGTGGCCGGGTGGGTCGGCTCTTCAGCTCGGGGTGGGCCTGGGTGCCGACGACGAACGGGTGCGTCTCGGGTGGGTATTCGACGAACTCCACCAGATGCCCGTCGGGTGAGGTCCCGGAGAATCGCAGGCCGCTTTCGGCGATCCGGTCTCGGTAGACGTTGTTGACCTCGTAGCGATGCCGGTGCCGCTCGGAGACCTGTGTCGTGCCATAGGCCCGCGCCACAATCGATCCCGGTTCCAGTACCGCGGGGTAGGCGCCCAGTCGCATGGTGCCGCCCAAGTCGGCCTGACCGGCGACGATGTCGAGCTGGTCGGCCATCGTCGAGATGACGGGATCCGGTGTGGCTGGCTCGAATTCGGCAGAGTTCGCCTCATCCAGACCGACCGAGCGGGCGGCTTCGATCACGATGCACTGCAGCCCGAGGCACAGTCCCAACACCGGCAGCCCGCGTCCCCGGGCGTGCCGGATGGCGCCGATCTTGCCTTCGATTCCGCGGATGCCGAACCCACCGGGGATCAGCACGCCGTGCACCTCGCCCAGCGCGGCCGCGGCTCCGGCGGCGGTTTCGCAGTCATCGGAGGCCACCCAGTGCATCTCGACCTTCACATGGTGGCTGAACCCACCGGCGCGCAACGCCTCGGTCACCGACAGATACGCGTCGGAAAGCTCAATGTATTTGCCCACCAATGCGATTCGCACCGTGTCGCGCGGCTGGTGAACCCGGCCCAGCAGATCATCCCACTCGGTCCAGTCAACGTCGCGGAACGGGAGGTTGAGCCGGCGCACCACGAAGGTGTCGAGTTCCTCGCGGTGCAACACCTTGGGGATGTCATAGATCGACGGCGCGTCGGGGGTGGAGATGACGCCGTCGATGTCGACGTCACACATCAGCGCGATCTTGTCCTTCAGCGCTTCGGGGACGTCGCGGTCGCAACGCAGGATCAGCGCGTCGGGGGTGATACCGATGCTGCGCAGGGCGGCCACCGAGTGCTGGGTCGGCTTGGTCTTGAGCTCGCCCGACGGCGCCAGATAGGGCACCAGCGACACGTGCAGGAAGAAGACGTTTTCCCAGCCCAGGTCGTGGCGCACCTGCCGCGCCGCCTCCAGGAACG
>JAQTVU010000440.1 GCA_028706695.1 Mycobacterium sp. | reverse complement strand
GCTGCGGGTCAGCGCCGACAGCACCGCCCGGTCCAGCCGGTCCAGGCCCAGCTCGTCGACGTCGTAGACCTCCAGCGCCGACTTTGCCACGTCCCGGGTGATCACGCCGTCGGCGCGCACCTCGGCGAAGTCGCGGACCCGGCGCAGCAGCCGGTTGGCGATGCGCGGCGTGCCGCGGGAGCGCCGGGCGATCTCGGCGCCGGCCTCGGCCCCCAGCTCGATGCCCAGAATCCCGGCGGAGCGGGCCAGCACCCGCTCCAGCTCGGCGGGCTCGTAGAAATCCATGTGCGCGGTGAACCCGAACCGGTCGCGCAATGGGCCGGTCAACGCCCCGGACCGGGTGGTCGCCCCGACCAGCGTGAAAGGCGCCACCTCCAACGGGATCGACGTCGCCCCCGGCCCCTTGCCGACGATCACGTCGACCCGGAAATCCTCCATCGCCAGATACAGCATCTCCTCGGCGGGCCGGGCAATGCGGTGGATCTCGTCGATGAACAGCACGTCGTGCTCGACCACGTTGGACAGCATCGCGGCCAGGTCGCCGGCGCGTTCCAGCGCGGGACCCGACGTCACCCGCAACGACGACCCGAGCTCGGCGGCGATGATCATGGCCAGCGAGGTCTTGCCCAGGCCCGGCGGGCCCGACAACAGGATGTGGTCCGGGGTCCCGCCGCGGTTCTTGGCACCCTGGATGATCAGCTGCAGCTGTTCGCGCACCCGCGGTTGACCGATGAACTCCCGCAACGATCGTGGCCGCAGGCTGACGTCGATGTCGGCCTCGCCCGTGGTCAGCGCCGAGGAGACGTCGCGTTCAGACTGCTCGTCGGGACGGCCGTGGCTCATCGCGGCTTACCCAGCAACGACAGGGCGGCTCGCAGGGCACCGGCGGTGGTGGCGCCCGGCTCGCCGGCCAGAACCTTGTCGGTGGCCTCCTCGGCTTGTTTGGCGGCAAACCCCAACCCAACCAGGGCCTCCACCACGGGGTCCCGCACCGCGTGCCCGTTGACCGCGGGCGCCCCCGGGGACCGGCCGGCGGCGCCGACCTTGTCGCGCAGCTCCAGCACCATCCGCTCGGCGCCGCGTTTGCCGATGCCGGGGACCCGGGTCAGCGCGGCGACGTCGCCGTCGCGCACGGCCTGCCGCAACGCCGCGGCGTCGTGCACGGACAGCGCGGCCATCGCCAGCCGCGGCCCCACCCCCGAGACCGACAACAGCGTCAGGAACAGGTCGCGCGTCTCGGAATCGACGAACCCGTACAGCGCCATCGAATCCTCACGCACGACCATCGCGGTGACCAGCCGGGCCTCGCTGCCCGGCCGCAGCGTCCCCAGGGTCGACGGCGTCGCGTTCACCCGGTAACCGATCCCGGCCGCCTCGATGACGACGTGGTCGAGCGCGACCTCGAGCACCTCACCGCGCACCGAGGCGATCATCGCGCGGCCCTCAGCCTGGCCGCCAACTTGGCCCGGTAGGCGCGGCGCTGCTGGGCGGCCAGCGCCTCGGCGGCGGCCATCCGCGCGATCATCGGCGCCCTCCAGCAATGGCAGATCGCCAGGGCCAGCGCGTCAGCGGCGTCGGCTGGCGTCGGTTTGGCTTGCAGCGCAAGGATTCTGGTGACCATCTCGGTGACCTGCGCCTTGTCGGCGGCGCCGTTGCCGGTGACCGCGGCCTTGACCTCGCTGGGGGTGTGGAAGTGCACGTCGATTCCTCGTTTGGCCGCCGCCAGCGCGATCACGCCACCGGCCTGCGCGGTGCCCATCACCGTCGAGACGTTTTGCTGGGAGAACACCCGCTCGATGGCTACCACTTCGGGGCGATGGGTGTCCAGCCAGTGTTCGACCGCGTCGTTGATGGTCAGCAGTCGCCCGGGCAACGGCGCATCCGACGGCGTGCGGATCACCCCCACGTCCAGCGCGACGAGCTGGCGGCCCCGGCCGGTTTCGATGACCGACAACCCGCATCGGGTCAGTCCCGGATCGACGCCCATCACCCGCATCGCACGCTCCCACCTAGTACCGAACAGTTGTTCGACACCCTAGCGGGTGGGGCCGGCGTTCCCGGCCAGGACACGCCGCGGCGGAACGCCCGAGCTAGCCGATGGCGCGGGAGATGACGTCGCGAGCCCGGTCGAGCAACGAGGCGAACGGCCCGACGGCGAAGTTCAGCTTGGCGGACTCCACGTTCGGGTGCGGCCTTGTCGGCGCGATCGCCTCGGCGGCTTGCACGGCCCTGGTCATGCGCTGCCGCTCCTCGTCCCCGAGTTCCTCCTGCAGCTTGCTGAACTCTTCGATCTCTTCGCGCTCGGCGTGCTCGAGCACCGCCTGCTGCAGCTTGACCAGCTCCTCGATGAACTCCCGGGAAGCGATGTCGAGCTGTTCGATCTTCGACAATTGCTCCTTGGCGTCGCGCTCCTCCCGCAGCCGCGCCTCGACGACCGCGTCCCCATCCTCGCGACGGGCCCGAGGATGGACCACCATCTGCTCCGCGGTCTCGTGCACGGCCAGCAACTGCCGCAAATCCCGAAACGCCGTCTCGCGTGCTTCGGTCTCCGAGGCGTGCAACACCTCGTCGAACATGTCCTTGATCAGGTCGTGTTGAGCCGTCAGGAACTTGACGACGTCGGTCGGGGGTTCAACCAGCATGTCAGCCACGTGCAACCGACTACCCTGAACGGGCCCGCCCAAACGCCGCCAGCGAACCCGATGGGATCCGCTGGGACCCCACCCACGTCACTCCTCGATCTGAGCCAGGATCTCGTCGGGTATGTCGGCGTTGGTCCAGACGTCCTGAACGTCGTCGCTGTCTTCCAGCGCGTCGACCAGTTTCATGACCTTGCGCGCGCCCTCGGCGTCCAGCGGCACGGTGACCGACGGCTGGAAACCCGCCTCCGCGGAGTCATAGTCGATCCCGGCATCCTGCAACGCCGTGCGCACCGCGACCAGGTCGGTCGGCTCGGTCAGGATCTCGAAGCTGTCGCCGAGGTCGGTGACGTCCTCGGCCCCGGCTTCCAGCACCGCCGCCAGCACGTCGTCCTCGGTCAACCCGTTCTTCTCCAGCGTGACCACGCCCTTGCGGGAGAACAGGTAGGACACCGAGCCGGGGTCGGCCATGGTGCCGCCGTTGCGCGTCATCGCCACCCGCACCTCGCTGGCGGCGCGGTTGCGGTTGTCGGTGAGGCACTCGATCAGCACCGCCACGCCGTTGGGCGCGTATCCCTCGTAGGTGATGGTCTGCCAGTCGGCGCCGCCGGCCTCCTCACCGGCGCCGCGCTTGCGCGCCTTTTCGATGTTGTCGTTGGGCACCGAGCTCTTCTTGGCCTTCTGGATGGCGTCGTACAGCGTCGGATTGCCCGCCGGGTCACCGCCACCGACACGGGCCGCGACCTCGATGTTCTTGACCAGGCGGGCGAACATCTTGCCGCGGCGGGCGTCGACGAC
>JAQTVU010000439.1 GCA_028706695.1 Mycobacterium sp. | reverse complement strand
GATGACGGCGTCGCGCAGCCCGCGGTAGGTGACGGCGTCCAGCACGCCGCTGACGGCCACGGCCGATACCTCGTCGCGGCGCCTCACGTCGGCCCGGATGCGCCGGCTGATCTCACTCGTCTCTGCCTCCTCGACGGGGAGCGATGTCCGACAACCGGTCGCTGAGCACGGCCAACGCCCGCTCGCTTTCTTGCGCCAGGGCGGTGTAGCGGCGGGAGAGCGGTCCGGCGCTGGCTTTGTCCGCCATGCGCCGTGCCAGCCGCGCCTTTTCCTGCAGGCTGCGCACCGCCACCCACAGCGCGCCCTCGACCTCGTCGTCGTGCGCGGCGAGCAGCGCATAGAGCGTCCAGGCGTGACCGACGTGGCACCGAAAATGGTTCCCGTCGACCGACACCAGCGACCCGTTGCAGTCCGGGCAGCTGAATCCCGACGGCGGGCCCAGTTCCCGGGTGTCGAAGTTGGTGTGGAAGCGCGGCGCCATCGCGATCCGGTTCTCGAATTCCATTGCGGCTACCATTGCCGCGTCGGGTTCCACGTCGGGACGCCCTGTCTGTCGATGCGAAAGTTCCTTGATGATGACGCCGATGTCGGCTGCGGCGGCCTGCCGATCCAGCACCCCGGCCTCCTGCGCGTTGGTCGGCAATGCCGGGAACAGCGCGTCTTCGGGCGACTGCCCGATGGTGACACCGCCACGGGCGCGGATCGCCGCCAGCCCGAGCACACCGTCGTCGAGCACCCCCGACAGCAGCACCCCGATCGCCCGAGGACCGAACGCCAGGGCCACCGACCGGAACAACGCGTTGATGGCCGGCCGATGCCCGTTCTCCGTCGGCCCCTCCGCCAGCACCACCCGGTCGTCGGCCACCAGCAGGTGACGGTCCGGACCCGCGACGTAGATGTGCCCCGGCTGCAGCGCCGCGTTGTCCTGGGCGGTCACGGCCGGCAGCGGCCCGCTGCGGTCGAGGATGCGCGCCAGCACGCTGGGCGCGCCGGGGGGGATGTGCAGGGTCACCAGGTAGGCGCAGGGCACGTCGGGCGCCAGGCCGGCGACCAGCCTCGACAGTGCTTCGATCCCGCCGGCCGAGGCGCCGATCGCGACCACGCCGCCCAAGCCGTCTTCCCCGGTCGCGTCAACCACCACCCTCGCCTACCCGACATCAGCGTACGTAACCGCGCGCACACCGCACGAGCCGCCCACCAGAGATTCACCGCGGCGTCAGCCGGTCAGCCCGAGCCGTCGCGCCAACACCAGGAAGGCGACCGCATAGTCGTTGTCCGCGGTCTCGGACCCGATGAGGTCCCAGTCGAGATGTTCGCGAACCGCCCGCACGCCCGGCAGCAGCTTGGCAAAGCCGCAGCGATGCTCGGTCAGGGCCCGCAACTTCTGGATGATCACCATCGTCGGCGGCAGCACCGGCATGGCGATCGCCAGCACATCCCGCTGTTCGGCAAACTCCAGCGTGGCCGGCTCCACGCGCCTGCCGTTGATCCGATGCAGCACGTCGACCACCGAATCGCCGCTCCGCGCCTTGAACAGCCAGTCCTCCGGGGGACGTTCGATGACGAATCCGGCGCCGGAGAGGGTGGCCACGGCATCGGCGACGTCGCATTCGGCCACCACCAGGTCCACGTCGTGGCTGGGTTCGGGCGCCCCGTACACCCATAACGCATAGCTGCCCGCCAGCGCGAAACGCGGCCCATACTCCCTCAGCGCCGACGCCGCGCCCCGCACGCGTCTCCCGCAGCCGCGCGCGGCTCGCCGGCGCGTCCGTCGTGGTACCGAGTGCCATGCTGGGTAGGTCATACCCCGCCGCCGCGGCCGGCAACCCCGCCCCCGGCGCGGTGTCGTCACGGGCCTGTTTAAGCGGTCCCCCGACCGGCAAGCCTCTGTCCATGTCAGCCCCGGCCCTGCAAGCCTGCGACGGGGCCAGCCCCGCCCCCGCCGAACGGGCAAAGCCGCCGACCTGCCCTGCCGCCCGGTGCGCACCGGCTCCGGTCTCGATCGCGGTGGTGCGCGACGTCGGCGCGCACCGGGACACCGAACCGTCGGCCGTCGCGTCGGCGCGAACCCGGGCCCGCGGGTTGCGGGGGTTCGCCCGGTGCGCTCGTCGCCTCGGACAACCGGGAAGATCGGCGGCGGGTGATCGCCCGTGACGGCGGGGGTGGTGAAGCACTGGCTGGACTCGGGACGACTGGAGCTGCCCCTTCCCGCCTCGGGGCGCAGCGCCGAACGCTGGCAACGCCTGGCCCGGCTGGCCGAGGAGGACATCGTCGCGGCCCGCATCGCCGAGGCCCACGTCGACGCCGTCGCCATCCTCCACGAGCTGGGCGGCAAACCACCCGAGTCGGGTCAGCTGTGGGGCGTGTGGGTCGCCGAATCCCCCGACGCGGTGTTGAGCGCGACGAAGGTCACCGGCGCCTACACCCTCAGCGGCACCAAGGCGTGGTGTTCGGGGGCCGGGTTCTGCACCCACGCGCTGGTGACCGCCCGCCTCGACGACGGACGGTGGGGCCTGTTCGCGGTGTCGGTCCACGACCCCACCGTCAAGGCGTTGCCGACGACGTGGTGGAACGCCGGAATGGCCGGCAGCGACACGCGGCCGGTGCAGTTCACCAACACCCACGCCGTTGCCGTCGGCGGCCCCGACGACTACCTGAACCGGCCGGGGTTCTGGCACGGCGCGGTCGGCGTGGCCGCATGCTGGCTCGGCGGCGCCCGCCGGGTCGCCGAACCGCTGTATCGCGCCGCCGCCAGCCAGTCGGCCGACGCATTCTCGCTGGCCCATCTCGGCGCCGTGGACGCCGCGCTCGCCGCCGGGGAAGCCATGCTCGCCGTTGCCGCGGCCCACATCGATGCCGACCCGTTCGACCGGGCCGACACCGCGCAACTGCTGGCCCGCCGCGTCCGCAGCGTCGCCGAACAGGCCGCCGACG
The DNA here is from genome assembly GCA_028706695.1 of Mycobacterium sp. Lineage (GTDB taxonomy): Bacteria > Actinomycetota > Actinomycetes > Mycobacteriales > Mycobacteriaceae > Mycobacterium. The sequence continues at coordinate 519 of JAQTVU010000439.1, read as the reverse complement.
AGGCCATCACCCGGACCGGCCGGGCCCTGGGACCCGGCCCGCTGTGTCAGGATGGCCGGCACGCGCAGCGGGTGGCCGACCTGACCATCTACATCCGGCACAGCAATGCCGAGCGGGATCTGGCCGAACTGGGGCGGCTCGCTGGGCGGCAGGCGGGACGCCGCGACGGTCCCGGCGGCGGGGATGTGGATCGTCGATAAGGCCGCGCCGGGCACCTGCCGCGCCGGGAACCCGATATGCCCGCCGGCCGGCGGGCATCCCGACCAGGATGCCGTCGGCCGCGCGGACGCGGCGGCGCGCGCACCGCCCTGCCCGCGATCCTGCCCGAGTATCCGGTCCGGGGCGGCACTGGGCCGGCCCGGCCGATTCGGCGGCGCCCCGGAACCGGCCGGTGCGGTCGGGGCGGCCGCCGCGGTGGTGGCCGCGCCCGCAAGTGGGTACCGAAAGGCTATGCGCGTGGCAACCTTCAACATCCTGCACGGCCGAACAGTCGGCGACGAAGTGCACCCGCAACGGCTC
>JAQTVU010000014.1 GCA_028706695.1 Mycobacterium sp. | reverse complement strand
GCGAACACCGCCACCCGGGCGGTCTTGCCGGTGCCGTGCGGCAGGTTGACCGTGCCGCGGACCATCTGGTCGGCTTTGCGCGGGTCGACGCCGAGCCGGATCGCCACCTCGACGGTCGCGTCCTGCTTGGCCGACGACGTCTCTTTGGCAAGCTTGGCCGCCTCCAGCGGGGTGTACAGATGGTTGCGGTCCACCTTCTCGGCCGCGGCGCGGTATGCCTTGCTGTTCTTGCTCATCGGCTATCCAATCTCGTGGTTGGTTGTGGTTGCGAAACGGGCCGAAGCTGGCCCTCCCACGGGGGTGGCTCAATTGTCGGACTCCTCGGGCCGCAAAACGGCCCGCATCGTCGTCCTCCGGTGCTCAACTGTCGGACTCCTCCTCGGGCCGCAAAACGGCCCGCATCGTCGTCCTCCGGTTTACTCGACGGTGATGCCCATCGACCGGGCGGTACCAGCGATGATCTTGGCGGCAGCGTCGATATCGTTCGCGTTGAGGTCGGCCTTCTTGGTTTCGGCAATCTCGCGAACCTGGCCCCAGCTGACCTTGGCCACCTTGTTCTTGTGCGGCTCGGCCGACCCCTTACCCACGCCGGCGGCCTTGAGCAGCAGCTTGGCGGCCGGCGGTGTCTTGAGCGCGAACGTGAAGCTGCGGTCTTCGTAGACTGTGATCTCTACCGGGATGACCTGCCCACGCTGGTTTTCCGTGGCCGCATTGTAGGCCTTGCAGAACTCCATGATGTTCACGCCGTGCTGCCCGAGCGCCGGCCCGACCGGCGGCGCAGGGTTGGCCTGCCCCGCCACAATCTGCAGCTTGATCAGCCCGGCCACTTTCTTCTTCTTCGGGGCCATGAGATATCGGTGTTCCTTCCTGGTTTGTGCGTCCGGATGGACCGGATTAGATCTTGGAGACTTGGCCGAAGGTCAACTCCACCGGAGTCTCGCGGCCGAAGATCGACACCAGCACCTTGAGCTTCTGCTGCTCGGCGTTGACCTCGCTGATCGTGGCCGGCAGCGTCGCAAATGGCCCGTCCATGACCGTCACCGACTCGCCCACCTGGTAGTCGACCTCTACGGCCGGACGCTCGAGCCCACCCGCCTCGGCGACGGCGGCCGCGGTGGCCGCGCCCTTGGCGGCTTTCTTCGCCGTTCCCCGCGGCAGCAGGAACTTCACCACGTCGTCGAGCGCCAGAGCCGACGGGCGCGACGTGGCACCGACGAATCCGGTGACCCCCGGGGTGTTGCGCACCGCGGCCCACGAGTCATCGGTCAAATCCATGCGCACCAGGATGTAGCCGGGCAACACCTTGCGGTTGACCTGCTTGCGCTGCCCGTTCTTGATCTCGGTGACCTCTTCGGTGGGCACCTCCACCTGGAAGATGTAGTCGCCGACGTCAAGATTCTGCACGCGGGTCTCGAGGTTGGCTTTCACCTTGTTCTCGTATCCCGCGTAGGAGTGGATGACGTACCACTCGCCGGGCTTGCTGCGCAGTTCCGCCTTCAGCGCGGCGGCCGGGTCGACCTCCTCAGCCGGCTCCTCGTGAGCCTCGGCCCCGGGGGACTCATCGACGTCCTGCACGTCGACCGCATCACCCGCGGACGCGTCACCGTCGAAGGTAGTCACGGTATTTCAGTCCTCTCTATCGATTGCTCAGCCGAACACCAGCAGCACCAGCTTGGTCAAGCCGAAATCCGCCAGTCCGACCAGCGCCACCATGAAGGCGAGAAATGCCAGCACCACCGAGGTGTAGGTGAGCATCTGCTTGCGGTTGGGCCAGATCACCTTCCGCATCTCCGCAACCACCTGCTTGAGGTAGTTGTAGACGAACATGAAGGGACTGGCGGAATTGCCGGGTTTCTTCGGCCTCTTGGTCTTCTCTGCCTTGGCGATCGCCTTACCCTGGCGGCCTTTCTGGCCCTTGCCGGCCGCGGCCGACTCGTCTGCGACCGACGACTCGTCGCCTTCTTCGATTCGCCGCCGGGACCGCTTACCCGTGGGCCGTTGCGGCCGCAGGGCAGTTTCGACCGCCACGGCCGTGCGACCGCTTCCGCGGCTCCCCTCGGTTCCGCCGCCGTCGCGTGCGGCGTCGTCGGCAACGTCGCTCTCGTCGCTCACCGCATGCTCCTTTGTACGCTAGCCATTCTGCAAGCCGCCATCAGGCCGCCCACTTCCCAGTGTCCACCATGGCACGGCTGCGCCTTCAGCAGGGGCGACAGGACTTGAACCTGCAACCTGCGGTTTTGGAGACCGCTGCTCTGCCAGTTGAGCTACGCCCCTTCACGGTCGGCAGGACAGATCCGGTCCAGTCCAACCCTGCCTTCGGGGCCTACATGACGGCGCGCGATCCCACCATTCGTACGATGCGGAGGGAAGCGCGCTAATGCCGGGAAACCCCGAGGCACGAGTGTACATCGACGCGCGAGTCAGTTGCTAATCACGCAATTCTGACGACCTGTCCGGATTGCGCGTCCCATCTGAGCTGGATGGAATCGTCACCCTGATGGCCCATGAGGGTGGTGTAGGCCTCCATCACCAACTCGCCGTCATCGTTGTAGCAGAGGTTCCTGGTGACGACGATGTCGGCGCCGAAGCGCTCATCCACCGAATGGATGTTCATGCGGGCCCACAGCTTGTCGCCGGCAAGAATGGGTTTGTAGAACAGGAACCGCTGGTCGACCTGGACGATCTGCATGGTTTCCATGCCGACGTCGACATTCCGGAAGAAATCCAGCTGGACAAGTTTCGCAAAAATCGTGGTGAACGTCAGCGGCGCGACGATGTTGTCGTAGCCGAGCTCAGCGGCGGCCTCCTCCTCGAAATACGCGGGATGCTCGCATTTGACAGACTGCGCAAACTGGCGCAGTTGCTCACGACCTACGACGAAATAGTCTGGGTAGTACCAGACCATCCCCCGTATGTCCGTCTTGAGCGCCATACAGCTACGCCAGTTTGGCCGACGCGATGGCCCGCCCAAAAATCTTCTTGCCCCCGGTGGTGGCCGTGAGGGCGATGGTCACCGACTTGCTCTCGGGATCGACCGACTTCACCCGCCCATTGAAGACAAGCTCTGCGCCCTTGCCGTCGTTGGGCACCGGCACGACGGCGGTGAAGCGCACGTTGTACTCGGTCACCGCGCCCGGGTCGCCGACCCACGAAGTGACGTAGCCGCCGCCAATACCCATGGTGAGCATGCCGTGCGCGATGGCGGTGTCGAGCCCGACCATCTTGGCGATCTCGTCGTCCCAGTGGATAGGGTTCAAGTCACCGGAGACACCCGCGTAGTTCACCAGATCCTGGCGCGTCAGGGGGTAGGTTTTTTCCGGAAGCTGGTCACCCACCTTCACCGAACTGAACTCACGCAGTGGCATCGGAAAATCCCTCTTCTCCGTCTTGGCCGGCACGGCCCGCCAGGGTCGTGTAGGTCTCCTGTACAACTTCGCCGGCTTCATTGGTGACGACGTTCTTGGTCACTATTATCTGGGTGCCGTGCGCCTCGCGCACCGAGTCCACGTACACGTCGCAATAGAGTCTGTCACCCGCCACGATCGGCTTCTCGAACTTCAGTGTCTGATCCACCTGAACGATCTGCTGATCGCTGACGGCGATTTTGGCATGTTTGAAAAACGCCGACTGGGCCTGGTAACCGAACACGCAGCTGAACGTCAGCGGGGCCAGCAGGGCCCCGTAGCCCAACTCGGCCGCCGCCTTCTCCTCGAAGAACGATTCATCCTCGTTTTGCACGGCCACCGCATACTCACGGATTTTTTCCCGCTCTACTTCGTAGTGGTCGGGATAGCGATAGTGCATCCCGACGATGTTCATGGTCAACGGCACGGCTTCGAATCTACCTAGTCGATCTCAGTTCGCAGGCCGATCGCTAGCGCGTTTCGCGGTGCGCCTGATGCTTGCCGCAGTTCGGGCAGAACTTCTTCAGCTCCAGCCGGTCCGGGTCGTTCCGGCGGTTCTTCTTGGTGATGTAGTTACGGTGCTTGCACACCTCGCAGGCCAAAGTGATCTTCGGCCGCACATCGGTACTGGAAGCCATTTTCTCTCACATCTCTGTCTGCGTGTCGTGATGTTGTGTTGTAGCGATGGCCGGACTCGAACCGGCGACCTAACGATTATGAGTCGTTCGCTCTAACCGACTGAGCTACATCGCCTCGTGCGCGCCGCCGGCCTGCTCGGCGCCGCCGAGCCCCCTAACGGAATCGAACCGTTGACCTTTTCCTTACCATGGAAACGCTCTACCGACTGAGCTAAGGGGGCCGTTCACCCGAAGACCGGTCATGCCGCGGGCCTAAAAGAGGGTACAACCTGGCCCGCAGCGCCACCAAACCACGTGCCTAAGCGCGGTGGCTCAGGACGGTTTCAGCCGCCGCGAGAAAAAAGATCATCCCTCGTCCCGGGCGCGGCGGGGTTGCCAGGCGCTAAGGTCGCTGAACTCGTCGTACTCGTCTTCCGGCGACTCGGGCGCTCCCCCGACGCCTTCCTTGAGCAAGGTCCGCAACGCGAGATGCACGGCCTCCCGCGTGTCGGCGAGATGAAAACGGCGTATCGCCTCATCTACCAGATCGGTATCGATCTCGATCTCGACCTTCTTTTTCATGCGCCAGACAATACCCACCGCCCGCGAGCGGCGCCGCCCGTCGCAGGCGGTAGTCGCGCGAGCGGCACGGCGGCCGGCGACAGTCCTAGGCTGGTGCTGTGTCACAGGACCGGCTCTACTTCCGCCAATTGCTCTCCGGTCGCGATTTCGCTGCCGGCGACATGTTCGCGACGCAAATGCGCAATTTCGCCTACCTTATCGGCGACCGTGAAACCGGGGACTGTGTGGTGGTCGACCCCGCCTACGCTGCCGGTGACCTGCTTGACGCGATCGAGGCCGACGGCATGCACCTGTCCGGGGTGCTGGTGACCCATCACCATCCCGATCACGTGGGCGGCTCGATGCTGGGCTTCCAGCTGAAGGGCCTGGCCGAGCTGCTGGAGCGGACGCCCGTGCCGGTGCACGTGAATACCCATGAGGCACCCTGGGTTTCGCGGGTAACCGGGATCGGTCTCGGGGATCTCACCGCCCATGAGGGTCAAGACAAACTCGACGTCGGCGCCATCCAGGTCGAGCTGCTGCACGCGCCGGGTCACACGCCGGGCAGCCAGTGCTTTCTGCTCGACGGCCGTCTGGTCGCCGGAGACACGTTGTTCCTCGACGGCTGCGGGCGCACCGACTTCCCCGGCGGCGACTCCGACGAGATGTACCGAAGCCTGCAACGGCTCGCCACGCTTCCCGGCGACCCGACGGTGTTTCCCGGGCACTGGTATTCCGCCGACCCGAGCGCATCGCTGTCAGAGGTCAAGCGTTCCAACTACGTGTACCGGGCCTCCAACCTCGACCAGTGGCGCATGTTGATGGGCGGCTGAGCGACTCATCAATTTCACGGCCCGGCCGCACGTCGCCATGCTCACGGCACCTGATCGAACTGGTGGTCAGGAATTCCGGCCGGACCGCCGCCTACGCTATCCAATACGCCGACGGCTTCACCAATGGCGTCAAAATCTCGGCCAAAATGTCGTCAAACCGCAGCTGCCGCGGGAAGTGCGTCCTTACTTCCTTACCGGCGTGCGCTGGAATGATGCGCGGAACGAGGCGAGCTGGGCCAGCACCGCAGCCAGCCGGGGTGACGGACACGCAACCGTCCGGTCCGCGCGGCTTCGTCCGAGGTAGATCTGATTCAATCGAGTCCGCTGTCCGTATCGAAGGAGCATCCCCATGAGCGGCCCGGTCCTCTACAGCCTCCAGGACTCCATCGCCGTCATCAGGATGGACGACGGCAAGGTCAACGCGCTTGGCCCGACGATGCAGCAGGCGCTCAACGACGCGATCGACCGCGCCGACGGGGACAATGCCGGGGCGCTGGTGCTCGCGGGCAACGAGCGGGTGTTCAGCGGCGGATTCGACTTGAAGATCCTGACTTCCGGCGAGGTGCAGCCCGCCATCGACATGTTGCGCGGCGGCTTCGAGCTGGCGTACCGACTCTTGACGTATCCCAAGCCGGTGGTGATAGCCTGCACGGGCCATGCCATCGCGATGGGAGCGTTCCTGCTGTCCTCCGGTGACCACCGGGTGGCCGCCCATGGCTACAACATTCAGGCCAACGAGGTGGCGATCGGCATGGTCATCCCCTACGCGGCCCTGGAGATCATGAAGTTGCGGTTGACCCGGTCGGCGTATCAGCAAGCCACCGGGCTGGCCAAGATGTTCTTCGGTGAAACGGCCCTGGCCGCAGGCTTCATCGACGAAATCGTGCTGCCCGAGATGGTGCTCAGCCGCGCCGACGAAGCCGCACACGAGTTCGCCGGGCTGAACCAGGGCGCCCACGCAGCGACCAAGTTGCGCGCCCGCGCCGACGCGCTTAGAGCCATTCGCGCCGGGATCGACGGGATCGAAGCCGAATTCGGCCGGTAAGCCCCCGGCTGCGTTTGCCGGCGTGTTTCGTGGGCCGTTGCCGGGGAGGTCTGCCGATGGGACGTTCTGGGCGGCGCACTACTGCGAGGCCTACGGCAAGGACCTGATCACCGGCGCTCCGCTGCAGCCCACCGAGTACCGCGCGATGAACCCGTTCGGCACGGCGATCATCAAGGCGGCCCAGTACCTTCCACCGCACGAGCCGCCGAGGGCCGACCACCCGTTCGTGCTGATCACCGGCCGGACCGTGTACCATTTCCACACGAGCACGAAAACCGCTCGGGCGCAACACGTTGCGCGCGCCGCCCCGGAGGTGTGGGTCGAGGTGTCGGAACGCGACGCCCGCCGGCTCGGGATCGACGAGGGCGATGCGGTCGAGGTGAGCACGCCGCGGGGCGCCATTCGCTGCGCCGCCCGCATCGCCGGCGGCCGCGACGGCGTGGTGCCGTATCAGCACCAATTGCGGTGTCAGTCCAGCCGTTTGGTGGGGCAGGCCGTGTTCGGAAAACTGGGCCGCCGGCCTGCCGTCATTCGCGGGCACGCGTGGGCGGCAGCACGGTGGGGTTTCACCGCGGGAAGGCCCGGAGATCGCGCCCACGGCGCGGTCGCACGGGTGATGCAGCGAATCAGCCGGCAGCTCAAGGAGATTGCGTTCGCACTGACCCGGCGGCGGGCGTTTCCACCGGACACCGGTCAGCGGCCCGCCGAGATCCATTGGTAGGGCAGGAACTTGCCGTCGAAGGTCACGACGACGCGGTCACCGGAGGGGTGCGATTTCTTCTGCAGGTCGACACTGAAGTTGATCGCGCTCATGATGCCGTCGCCGAACTGCTCGTGGATAAGCTCTTTGAGGGCGCCGCCGTAAACCTGCAGCGCTTCGTAGAAGCGGTAGATCGTGGGATCGGTGGGCACCGCGGTGGGCAGCCCGCCGCGCATGGGTGCTGCCGCCAGCACCGGCACCGCCGACTCGTCCAGCCCCAGCATCTCGACAAGAACCTTGCCCAGCTCGGCGGGAATCGGCTGCTGGCCGAGCAGCGCCGAGGTGGTCCACACCACCGGCCTGCCGATGGCGTCGGCCAGTTGCTGCCAGCTCAGGCCCCGCGCCAGGCGCGCCTCGAAGATCCGTTCGGTGAGCTCGTTTCTGTCCATCGCCTCAGCATGCGCGCCGCGGCGATCGCTGCGACGACCAGGGAGACGCAACGCCAGGCACACGGCTGGAAGTCGACGCCGCGTTCGAGGCGGTTCTTCGCCGCGGACAAAACCCGTATCCGGCCGGGACCCGCCGCCTTACCCGCAGCAGCCAGGTGTAGCACAGACTATGACGAGATCCGGCCCCGAGTCAGCCCGGTTTCGTGGCGGTGACCAGATGGGTGGAAAACCAGGGACCGCCGTACCACATGCGCCACCCCACGTTGCGGCGCCGCACGTCGCGCCAACCCAGCTGCCGCAGATGCGCGGCATGCCTGCGGGTCTCCCACAAGTCCGCGATGGCGAGCCGACCCCCCGGCCGCAGCACCCGCACCGCCTCGTCCAGCGCCCGCCGGCGGCCGGCGTGTCCGGGGATGTTGTGGATCGCCAGGTTGCTGGTGACCACGTCGACGCTTTCGTCACCCAACGGCAACGCGGTCATGTCGGCGGTGCGCACCTCGACGCGGTCGGCGACACCCTCCAATTCGGCGTTGGCCAGCGTGGCCTGCGGTGAGTTCTCCGTCTGGTCGGCATGCCAGAGGTCGACACCGATGACGCGGCCCCGCGGCAGCCGCTTGGCCGCCGCCGTCAGCACCGCGCCGCGGCCACAACCAAGGTCCAGCAGCGTCTCGTCGCCGCGCAGCCCCAGCCCGTCGAGGATGCGGTCCCAGACTTCGAACTTGCCGGTTTTGGTCGCGTGGATGTAGAGCGCCGCGCTGGCCGCGATCCCGCCGGCCGCCGCCGCGGCCAGCGTCGCCGTCAGCCGCTTGCCGCGCGCCCAGCTGACCGCGGCCCACACCGCCAGGGCGGTGGCCTGCGCGCCGATGCCCATGGCCTGCCCGCGCGCCGAGATGGTGTGAAAAGATCCGTCGATTCCGTAGTCGCCGTTGTGGTCATGCACGGTGACGAGCTTACGATTCGACAAGTCGCCGAGGATTTTTGAGGCTTTCGCCGAGCGAGCACCCGTCGGGCTCCTTAGGCGCGGTCGGCCTCGATCGCCTGCGCGAGCGTCTCGATCACATCGCGCAACTCGCCGACCATCCAGCTGTGCGAGCGCCGGCCGAACACGTCGAGCAATGATCGGTATTGCCACAGATGCAGTTGCGGGTCGTGCACGCTGAACCGCTGCCACACCGCGTCGCCGTGTGCGCGGAAGTCCCGCAGGACCGCGCGCGCGTTGTCCAGCTTGTCAGCCAGTGCTACCAGCACGGCGTCGTCCGAGGCGACATCCAGGTGGCGAATGTAGCGTTCCTTGCGTTCGCGCCAGGGTGGCTTGGGGCATTCGAAGGTGTCGCTGCACTCGGCGACGATCGACGCCACGTCGGCGCCGAACCTGGCGCGGATCTCGGCCAGGGTCGGTTCACCGCCCTGGTCCTCGGCGGCGTCATGGAGCAACGCGGCGATGGCCTGGGTTTCGGTGCCGCCGTCCTCGATGACCAGTCCGGCCACCGACAGCAGGTGGCCGAGGTAGGGCACGTCGCCGGCCTTGCGGGTCTGCGACCCGTGCCTGTCCGCCGCGTACGCCACGGCCTCGACGAATTTGGGGGTGAGCCGTGGGGACGCCGCCTGGCTGGGCATGTTGCTGCCTCCCGGTGCTCGGTCTTGCGAAACCACCCGCGTGTGTCGGTGTCCCCGTCTATCGTGGCACCGCGATGGCGCTACATCTGCACCGTGCCGAGCGCACCGACCTGCTTGCCGACGGGTTGGGTGCCCTGCTGTCCGGCCCGCTGCCCGACCCGTTCGCCGAGGAACTGGTGCTGGTGCCGGCACGCGGCATGGAGCGCTGGCTCAGTCAGCGGCTCGCGCAGGTGCTGGGCCGCGGGCGGGGCGGCGACGGCGTGTGCGCCGGGGTGGTGTTCCGCAGTCCCGCCTCCCTGATCGCCGAGATCACCGGCAGCGCCGAGGACGATCCGTGGGCGCCGGACACCATGGTGTGGCCGCTGCTAGAGGTGATCGACTGCTCGCTTGACGAGCCGTGGTGCCGAACGCTGGCAACGCATTTGGGCCACTCCGCGGCGACGGAGATGGAAGCCGAGCTGCGTCGCAGGCGCCGCTACTCGGTGGCCCGCCGGCTGGCCGTCCTGTTCGGCTCGTACGCCCGGCAGCGTCCCCGACTGCTGGCCGACTGGTTGGACGGCAACCGGGACGATCTCGACCCCGACCTGGCCTGGCAGCCAGAGCTGTGGCGGGCGCTGGTGGCCAGTGTTCCCGCCGATCCCCCGCACATCCGGCATGAGAAGACCCTGGCCCGGCTGCGGGAGGGCCCGGCCGGCCTGCCGGCGCGGCTGTCGCTGTTCGGCCACACCCGGCTGGCGTGCACCGACGTGGAGCTGCTCGACGCCGTGGCCGTGCACCACGATCTGCACCTGTGGCTGCCGCATCCGAGCCCGGAGCTGTGGAAGGAACTCCTGGGGCTCCACGGCGCGGTGCCGCGTCCGCAGGACGATAGCCGGTACGCGGCCCGCCACCCGCTGCTGGAGACCCTGGGCCGCGATCTGCGCGAGCTGCAGCGGGCGCTGCCGGCCACCCGCGCGAGTGACGAAGTGCATGGCGCCGCAACCAGACCCAACACGCTGCTGGGTTGGCTGCAAGCCGATGTCGCCGCCAACGCTGTCCGGCCGGCGGGACGAAAACACGCCGTCGGCGACCGGTCGGTGCAGGTGCACAGCTGTCATGGCCCGGCGCGGCAGGTCGACGTGTTACGCGACGTGCTGCTCGGGCTGCTGCAAGACGACCCGACGCTGCAGCCGCGCGACATCTTGGTGATGTGCCCGGACATCGAGGCCTACGCCCCGTTGATCGTCGCCGGCTTCGGGTTCGGGGAGACCGTCGCCGACAACCACCCCGCCCATCGGCTGCGGGTCCGGCTCGCGGACCGCGCCGCGACCCAGACCAACCCGCTGCTCGGCGTGGCGGAGGCGCTGCTGGGCATCGCCGGCACCCGGGCCACCGCCACCCAGGTGCTCAACCTCGCCCAGGCCGCGCCGGTGCGGGCCCGCTTCGGATTCAGCGATGACGATCTCGACCAGATCGCCGACTGGGTCCGCGAGGCCAACATCCGGTGGGGGTTCGACAAGGAACACCGCGCGTGCTACGGGCTGGACGACTTCCTCCACAACACCTGGCGGTTCGGCTTGGATCGGGTGCTGACCGGCGTGGCGATGTCTGATGACTCCCGGGCCTGGCTGGACACCGCGCTGCCGCTCGATGACGTCGGCAGCGACAAGGTGGAGCTGGCCGGCCGGTTCACCGAATACGTCGACCGGCTGCACCATGTCATCAAAAGGCTAAGTGGCATAAATCCGTTGGCTGAGTGGCTGGACGCGTTGACCGAGGGCGTCGCGCTGCTCACCCGATCCGGCGACGCCTGGCAGCAAGCCGAGCTGCACTCCGAATTCGCCGACGTCGCCGCGCGGGCCGGCCACCGCACGGCCATGCCGCTGCGGCTGCCCGATGTGCGTGAGCTGCTGTCAGCCCAGCTGGCGGGGCGCCCGACCCGCGCCAATTTCCGCACCGGCGCGCTGAGCGTGTGCACGATGGTGCCGATGCGCTCGGTTCCGCACCGGGTGGTGTGCCTGGTGGGCCTCGACGACAAGGTGTTCCCGCGCGTCGACCGGATCGACGGTGATGACGTGCTGGCCCGCGAGCCGAGGACGGGTGAACGCGACGTCCGTTCCGAGGACCGCCAACTGCTCCTCGACGCGGTGTGCGCGGCCACCGAGACGCTGGTGATCACCTACACCGGCAACGACGAGCACACGGGTCACCCGCGTCCGCCCGCGGTGCCGCTGGCCGAGCTGATCGACGCGCTTGACCAGACCACCGAGACACCGGTGCGCGCTCACATCGTGATCAGGCACCCGTTGCAACCGTTCGACGTCAAGAATGTGCAACCGGGCAAACTGGTGCCCGGCGGCCCGTTCACGTTCGACCCCACGGCACTCACCGCGGCCCGGGCCGCCACCGGGAACCGCCGTGCCCCAAAGCCGTTCATAGCCGGGCCGCTGCCCGCACCGCCCGCCGCAGACGTCGCCCTCGCCGATCTGCTCGACTTCTTCAAGGACCCGGTCCGGGGGTTCTTCCGGGCGCTGGACTGCGCGCTGCCGTGGGACGTCGACGAAGTCCGCGACGCGATGCCGGTCGAGATCGACCCGCTGGAACAGTGGAGGGTCGGCGACCGCATGCTGCGCGACATGCTGCGCGGCATGCATCCCGACACCGCCGCCCACGCCGAGTGGCGGCGCGGGACGCTGCCGCCCGGCCGGCTCGGTGTGCGCAAGGCAAAGGAGATCCGCGATCGGGCGCGCGAGCTGGCGACGGCCGCGCTGCGGCACCGGATCGGTGCCGGCGAGGCCTACGACGTCGACGTCGACCTCGGCGGCGGTCGCCGGCTGACCGGGACTGTCACCCCCGTCTTCGGCGGCCGCACGGTCGCGGTGACCTACTCCACGCTGGCGCCCAAGCACGTGCTGGCGTCGTGGATCGGGCTGGTGGCGCTGGCGGCCGGAAACCCCGGATCCGATCGGACGGCAGTGTGCATCGGCCGCAGCAAGACCCAAAACCGCATCGCCACACGGCTGTTCACGCCACCACCGGACCCGGTGGCGGTGGCGCGCGAGCTGGTCGCACTGTACGACGCCGGACGGCGCGAGCCGCTGCCGCTGCCGCTGAAGACCTCGTACGCGTGGGCCGAGGCACGCCGCAACGGCGCGGACCCGTACGCGGCCGCCCGGGGCAAGTGGAACACCACAGCGTTTCACCCCGGTGAGGACGCCGACCGCGGCCACGTGCGGGCGTGGGGCGAGCACCCCGCGTTCGAGACGCTGCTCGGTGCACCACGTGCCGAGGAAAAAGTGCCCGGCGAAGACACTCGCCTGGGCGCCCTGGCCGCGCGGCTGTGGCTGCCGCTGCTGGCCGCGGAAAGGAGCCCCTGATGGATCCCTTCGACCTGCTGGGCCCGCTGCCGCCCGCGGGATCCACCACCGTGCTGGAAGCCAGCGCCGGCACCGGGAAGACGTTCGCGCTGGCCGGGCTGGTCACCCGCTATCTCGCCGAGAGCGAGACGACACTCGGCGAGATGCTGCTGATCACGTTCAATCGTGCGGCCAGCCGCGAACTGCGGGAACGGGTGCGCGGCCAGATCTCCGAGGCGATGTCGGTGCTCGACGGCCGCGCACGGGCCGGCAGCGATCTCGTCGAGCACCTGGCGTGCGGCGATGACGGGCAACGTGCGCTCAGGCGAGCACGGCTGCGCGACGCGCTGGCGAACTTCGATGCGGCCACCATCGCCACCACTCACGAGTTTTGCGGCTCGGCGCTCACCTCCCTCGGCATTTCCGGTGATACCGGAACCGGCGTTCGGTTGGTGGAGAGCCTCGACGACCTGGTCGCCGAGATCGTCGACGATCTCTACCTCGCGGATTTCGGCGGGCAGGAAATGGACCCGGTGCTGAGCTACCGTCAGGCCGGCGCCGTGGCACGTGCGGTCGTCGGCGACCCGTGCGCCGAACTGCGCCCCGCCGATCCGGACCCGGACAGCGAAGCCGGTGTCCGGTTGCGCTTCGCCACCGAGGTGCTCGCCGAACTCGAGCGGCGCAAGCGCCGGATGCGCGTTCTGGGCTTTGACGACCTGCTCACCAGGCTCGCCAAAGCCCTTGAGCCCCCGGATTCTCCGGTCCGCGAGCGGATGCAGCGGCGATGGCGGGTGGTACTGGTCGACGAGTTCCAGGACACCGACCCCATCCAGTGGCGGGTGCTGGACCGCGCCTTCGGCGGCCGGTCCACGCTCATTCTGATCGGCGACACCAAGCAGGCCATCTACGGTTTCCGCGGCGGCGACATCCACACCTACCTCAAAGCCGCCCGCGCCGCCGACAGCCGCTACACCCTGGGCCTCAACTGGCGCAGCGACACGGCACTGGTCGACAGCCTGCAGACGGTGTTGCGCGGCGCCACGATGGGTCACCCCGACATCGTCGTCCACGACGTGGACGCGTACCACCGTGGGCGCCGGCTGGCCGGGGCGCCGCACAACGCGCCGTTTCGGCTGCGTGTCGTCAACCGCCGGACGGTCGGCTTCGGCGGCACCGACAACGTCCCGATCGACGCGCTGCGCCAACACATTCCCGCCGATCTGGCCGGCGACGTCGCGGCGTTGCTGGCCGGCGGCGCCACCTACGCCGGCCGTCGCCTCGGGGCGGGAGACATCGCGGTGATCGTCGAACAGCACCGGGACGCGCGGGCCTGCCGGGACGCGCTGGCCGCGGCCGGCATCCCGGCGATCTACACCGGGGATACCGACGTCTTCGATTCTTCGGCCGCCAGGGACTGGCTGTGCCTGCTGCAGGCGTTCGACGCACCGCAGCGCAGCGGTTTGGTTCGCGCCGCCGCGTGCACGATGTTCTTCGGTGAGACCGCGGAAACCCTTGCCGCCGGCGGTGATACGCTGACCGATCGGGTGGCCGGCACGCTGCGGGAGTGGGCGGCGCAGGCGCGGCTGCGCGGCGTGGCGGCGGTGCTGGAGGCCGCACAGATC
>JAQTVU010000438.1:2474-3459 GCA_028706695.1 Mycobacterium sp. | reverse complement strand
TGCACACCGGATTTTCGGCCGCGCCGGACGCGGGTTGGTCACCGAAAGTTCATTCGAAAGTCATCGACTCGCGCATCTGTACGCCCTTTAAATTCACCGCACAAGGTTGTCATTCCAGGGGCCTGAAATCTGATCGGCGCAAAGGGGCGCAGAAGTGACGAAGACCGCTTGTCTGCCGCGATATGCGGTCCATCGGTTGCCCATGATCTGCCGATCGGCGACCGCACAGAAGACGGCGATCAATGACGGCAAGCACCCTGACAGCGTCGACCGGCCGGGCGCCGGTCGACCTGCCCGGCCGCTCCGGTCTTCGATTTCGGCGTGCCGCCGCGCCCGAGCGAAGCGTCGGCAGCGGCCGGAAACCGCTGACCACCAAAAGCACAGCGGTGTTCCCGCTTTGCGCCGCGCGGGGTGGTGCCGTAAACGAGCCGGAGTTTATCTAGCGATGCCCGAAGAAAGATACATCCAGCAGCCGGGATTGAGGAGATAGATAGATGGTTGTGGACTACAGCTTGCTGCCGCCGGAGATCAACTCGGGGCGCATGTACGCCGGGCCCGGATCGGGTTCACTGGTCACCGCCGCAGCGGCCTGGGACGCCCTAGCCGCCGAGTTGTATTCCACGGCGGCCCAATACAATTCGGTGATATCAGGCTTGACCGTCGCACGATGGACCGGCCCGTCGGCGACGGCGATGGCCACCGCCGCCCAGACGCATGTGACGTGGTTGCAAAACACCGCCGCCTTGGCCGAACAAACGGCCGGCCAAGCTAAAGCCGCCGCGAGCGCCCACTCGACCGCACTGGCGGCCCACGTCCCGCCGCCGGTGATCGCGTCCAACCGTTCCTTGCTGGCGGCGCTGGTCGCGCACAACTACTTCGGGCAGTACAGTGCGGCGATCGGGGAGACCGAACGCCAGTACGCGCAGATGTGGGCCCAGGATGCCGCCGCGATGCACGGCTATGCCCGCTCCTCGTCTGCCGCGTC
>JAQTVU010000438.1:0-2464 GCA_028706695.1 Mycobacterium sp. | reverse complement strand
CACCCCGTTCAACCAACCGGTGCAGAACACCAACCCGGCCGGGCAGGCGGCCCAATCGGCCTCGGTCGCGCACGCAGCCGGCAACAGCACCGCATCGAACCTGCCGTCGTGGCTGCAACAGATACTCAGCAACGGTGACCTCATCAACGGGGACGGCTTACTCGGCCAGATGACCGGATACGGGGGTCAGGCGTTCGGCAACGGGACCGCCTCCTGGGCCGATATGGCGAACGCCCTCAGCAACGCCAACAACGGCCTCGCGCTGTTCACATGGACGGCCGAAAACCCGGCCGGCCTCGCCGAGACGCTCAACCCGGCATTCGTGGGCCCGGCGGCGCTGAGCTTCGGCGGTGGCGCGGCGCGCGCCGCGGCGACCGGGGCCGTCGCGAGCGCGGGTCAGGCGATCAGGATCGGCGCCTTGTCGGTGCCGGCGGGCTGGGCGACGCCCGCCGCGGCGATCACGCCGGTGTCCTTCACCTTGCCGGTCGGCAGCGCGAGCGGCATCCCGGCGGCCGCCGCCGGCGGCTTCCCGGGCGGGGCGTTCGGTGAGACCATGCTGGGCACCCTGGCCGGCCGTGGCCTCGGTGGGGCGACGGAGCGCGCGGCCACCCGCCGGCGCAGTGTGGTGTCCAACTCACCCGCGGGCGGCTGAGCCGTACCGGCCGGAGCCGGATGTGGCGCGGCTTGCCCCGCTGCCCGCTCGGGGTGGGCATAGCACGCCAGGACCAAACCACCTGGCTCGCAAGGACTTGCGCCTAGCTAGCTATAGCTAGTTATAGCCCTTACTGACCGTAGCTGTTACTGACCGTAGCCAACAAGAAAGTGGGCAAAACCGATGGATTTCGGATCGCTTCCGCCGGAGGTCAACTCGGGCCTGATGTACACCGGCGCTGGAGCGGCGCCGTTGCTGGCGGCCTCGGCGGCATGGGATGCGCTGGCCACCGAACTGGATTTGACCGCGACCGGTTACGCCTCGGTGCTGTCGGAACTGACCGGCATCGAGTGGACCGGCCCGTCAGCGGCGACCATGGCCGGTGCGGCCGCTCCCTATGTGGAGTGGTTGCAGACCAGCTCCGCGCAGGCCGAGCGAACCGCGATGCAAGCCAAGTCGGCCGCGGCGGCCTATGAGGCGGCGTTTGCCGCGACCGTGCCGCCCCCGGTGATCGCCGCCAATCGGGCGATGCTGGCCGCGCTGGTCGCCACCAATTTCTTCGGACAGAACACGCCCGCGATCATGGCAACCGAAGCGCATTACGCCGAGATGTGGGCGCAGGACGCCGCCGCGATGTACACCTACGCAGCCGCTTCGTCGTCGGCGAGGATGCTCACACCGTTCCGCGAGCCGCCGCTGACCACCAACGCGGCAGGGTTGGACACGCTGGCCGGCGCGGTGGCGCAGGCTGCCGCCAGCGCCACGCCGCACGCCCAGACCGCCGCGTCCACCGCCGCGTCCACGTTGACCCCGTCGGGGCTGGCGTCGTTCTTCGATTCCGCTGAGGGCGGCCTCACCGTCCAGGCCCTGGGCTGGGTGAATCAGGGGATCAATGACACTTCAAACGTCCCGTTGAGCTACTTCACCGCCTTTTACACCATCGGTGCCAACGGCTTCAGTTACTGGCGTGAAGGTCTGGTACGCGGCGGGATGGCGGGCTATGCCTGGTTCGAGGGGCTGGGCGGGTTCAACAACCTGGCCGGCGCCGGTAGCCACCTCGGCGATCTGGGTAGAACTGCGTTGCTCGGGCCGAACGTGGCCGGCTTCCTGCCTACTGCGGGCATGCCGCACGCGTACGGGGTCGGCGCGTTGTCGGTGCCGCCGAGCTGGGCCACGGCCGCCGCCGGGGGGAAGCCGGTGGCGCTGTCGCTGGCGGCCACCAACGCCGACGCCGCCCCGGTCGCCGCCGCCGAACTGCCGCCGGGGACGGCGATGCAAGAAGCGATGGTAGGCACGATGTCCGGGGGCGGGGCGGCGTCGGCGGCGGCTGACAGCCGTGACGGTCGGGACGGCAAGAACCGCCGGGGCAAAGACGAGAAGGAAAAGGAAGTGGAGCGGCCCGCCGCCGCCCTGCTCATGGCCAGCGGCTGGCTGGCGTCGACACTGGCATACAACAACCGCCGGCGGGCGGAGCCGGCATCGACGTCATTACCCCTGCCCCCAGACTGGCAAGAACAATTGGCCGCCAACGAATTCGCATGGGGTTAGCGAAGAGCCATATCGGGTGGCATCTTAAAGCCGGTGCGAATTTCTCCGGACATCGAGTCTGCTTCGCAACCCGCCAAGTTATCGAAGGCAAAGGACCGATGTTCGAGCCTGTGTTCGTGTCGGTTTGTGAATTGCCCGGGATTCTGGCGCCGGTGGCCGGCTTGGTGCTGGGTTGTTGATGCGGGCTGACGCTGTAAATTGAAATGACCACGTTTCTCGGCCGCGATCAGCGGCAATGCGCCAGCACGGCGCCGAATTCGCAGT
>JAQTVU010000437.1 GCA_028706695.1 Mycobacterium sp. | reverse complement strand
TGTCCGGTAACCCGATCCGAGTGTCCGCCAACGACTATCGCGACTGGTTCGCGACATTGCCGCCCGAGTTCACCGAAGCCGTACAGGCACACTGGGGGCCACCGCCCGGAACGCTGTTCGTCGACCGCGCCGCTGATCCCGACGGTGAAATCGTCGTCGCCGCAATGCGATCGGGCAACCTGGTGTTGATGGTGCAGCCGCCCCGCGGTTTCGGGGAGAATCCGGTCGCCATCTACCACGATCCCGATCTGCCGCCCAGCCACCATTACCTGGCCGCCTACCACTGGCTGGACGCGGGGTTCGGCGCGCACGCGGTGGTGCACCTGGGCAAACATGGCAACCTGGAATGGCTGCCGGGCAAGACGCTGGGCATGTCGGCTGCCTGCGCACCCGACGCCGCGCTGGGCGATCTGCCGATGATCTACCCGTTTCTGGTCAACGACCCCGGCGAGGGCACCCAGGCCAAGCGGCGCGCGCACGCCGTCCTCATCGACCACCTCATCCCGCCGATGGCGCGCGCCGAAACCTACGGCGACATCGCGCGTCTGGAGCAGCTGCTCGACGAACACGCCACTGTCGCGGCCCTGGATCCCGGCAAGCTGCCGGCCATCCGCCAGCAGATCTGGACACTCATCCGAGCGGCCAAGATGGACCACGACCTGGGGCTGACCGAGCGGCCCGCCGAGGAATCCTTTGACGACATGCTGTTGCACGTCGACGGCTGGCTGTGCGAGATCAAGGATGCACAAATTCGCGACGGCCTGCACATCCTGGGCCGAACGCCAACGGGGGACACCGAACTCGACCTGGTGCTGGCCATCCTGCGGGCCCGTCAGCTGTTCGGCGGGGAGCAGTCCATCCCGGGCCTGCGGCAGGCCCTGGGCCTGGCCGAAGACGGCACCGACGCACGATCCTCGGTCGACCACGCCGAGGCGGTGGCCCGGGGACTCGTCGCCGCCCTGCAAGCCACCGGCTGGGATCCCGACGCGGCCGAGCGGCTCACCGACAGCCCCGAGGTGGCGGCCGTCCTGCGGTTCGCCGCCACGCAAGTGGTGCCCAGGCTCGCCGGCACCGCCACCGAAATCGGCCAGGTGTTGCGGGCGCTCGACGGTCGCTTCGTCCCGGCCGGGCCGTCGGGCTCGCCGCTGCGCGGCCTGGTCAACGTGCTGCCCACCGGACGCAACTTCTACTCCGTTGACCCCAAGGCCGTGCCGTCCCGGCTGGCCTGGGAAGCCGGTGCGGCGCTGGCGGAGTCGCTGCTGGGCCGCTACCGCGACGACCACGGCCGGTGGCCCGAATCGGTGGGCCTGTCGGTGTGGGGCACCTCGGCGATGCGCACGGCGGGCGACGATATCGCCGAAGTGCTTGCGCTGCTGGGGGTTCGGCCGGCCTGGGACGACGCGTCGCGGCGGGTCGTCGGCCTGACCCCGATCCCCCTGGCCGAACTGGGTCGCCCGCGCATCGACGTGACCGTGCGCATCTCGGGCTTCTTCCGGGACGCCTTCCCGCATGTGGTGACGATGCTCGACGACGCGGTGCGGCTGGTCGCCGGTCTCGACGAACCCGCCGAAGCCAACTACGTGCGCGCCCACACCCGGGCCGACCTGGCGCAGCACGGTGACCAACGACGCGCCACCACCAGGATTTTCGGTTCCAAGCCGGGCACCTACGGCGCCGGGCTGCTGCAGCTGATCGACAGCCGCAACTGGCGCGACGACGCGGATCTCGCCGCCGTCTACACCGCCTGGGGCGGGTTCGCCTACGGGCGCGACCTGGACGGCCGCGAGGCCGTTGCCGACATGAACCGGCAGTACCGGCGCATCGCGGTGGCCGCCAAGAACACCGACACCCGCGAACACGACATCGCCGACTCCGACGACTACTTCCAATACCACGGCGGCATGGTCGCCACGGTGCGCGCGCTGACCGGCCAGGCGCCCGCCGCCTACATCGGCGACAACACCAGACCCGACGCTGTCCGCACCCGGACGCTCTCGGAGGAGACCACCCGCGTGTTTCGCGCCCGCGTGATCAACCCGCGCTGGATGGCGGCGATGCGCCGGCACGGCTACAAGGGCGCCTTTGAGATGGCCGCGACCGTCGACTACCTGTTCGGCTATGACGCCACCGCCGGGGTCATGGCCGACTGGATGTACGAACAGCTCACCGAGCGTTACGTATTGGATCAGGAGAACCGCAAGTTCATGAGGGAGTCGAACCCGTGGGCGTTGCACGGAATGGCCGAGCGGCTGCTGGAGGCCGCCGGGCGCGGCATGTGGGCCGATCCGGACCCCCGAACCCTGGACGGGCTGCATCGGGCGCTCCTGGAAACCGAGGGCGACCTGGAGGCCTAGCCACGGCCTAGCCACACAGTCGTAGTGGACAGTCGTCGTAATGCAGGACCCCTACCCGCGTCAACCGACCGGCCGCCGCAAAAGTCCTGCCCTGCCGAAGTACCTGCACACCATCACAGTTGGAGAGGCTCACAACGAGCACAGTTTCCCAGCGCTTACGCGATACATCAGCCGGTAGATTGTCAGCGTGACGCCCACCTTCGCCGATCTGGCCCGGTCGCAATACATCCTGCTGACCACCTTCACCAAGGACGGCAGACCCAAACCGACGCCCGTGTGGGCGGCACTGGACATGGAACGCGGCGACCGGTTGCTGGTGATCACCCGAAGCGACTCGTGGAAGGTCAAGCGGATACGCAACACGCCGCGCGTGACGATGGCGACATGCACGATGGGTGGCCGCCCGACGAGCGAATCGGTTGAGGGCACCGCGGCGCTGCTCGCCAAGTCACAAAACGGGGCCGTCTACGCCGCGATCGGCCGGCGCTACGGCCTCGTGGGTAAGGTCTTCACCTTCTTCAGCAAGTTGCGCGGAGGCATGCAGAACAACATCGGTCTCGAACTCAGACTGGCCCAAAGTTAGTTCGCCGCAAGCACTTTTCAGTGCATGGCCACCGCGTTGGTGAACGGATCGCAAGCGCGCGCAGCCCGCCGTTCCGTACCCGGGCGGCAGCAGGCCCACGATCCGTTGTCTGTTCCTACCCGCCACTGGCATCCGCCGACGCTCCTAGATGGTCGCGGAAGAACGCAAAGACCCGGCTCCAGGCGTCTTCGGTTGCGGCCTGGTTGTAGCCGAAGCCCGCGACCCGCAGCAGAAGCTGGCCGGGAAGCTTGTTGGCAAAGCTGTGTCCGGCGTGTGGGTAGACCTTGATGTCGGCCGGGATCCCCTTGGTGTCGGTGACCCTACGCAGCCGCGCCGGCGCACCGATCCCGAGCGGGTCCCGGCTGCCGAAGCTGGCCACGATCGGGCACGCCCCCTCCAGCGTCTCGCCGAGGTGGCGCGGCAACGGCGTGCCGTAGAACGGCGCGGCGGCGCCGAAACCGCTCGACGACATCACCAGCGCGAACTGGCCGCCCATGCAGAAGCCGGCGATGCCGACGCGCCCGGTGCATTCCGGCATGG
>JAQTVU010000013.1 GCA_028706695.1 Mycobacterium sp. | reverse complement strand
TTCGTCGGCGCCAACCTGATGAAATTCGGGCCGCTGCTCGGTGAATTCCTCACCCAGGCGCTCCTCGGCGACGCACTGCCGCCCGAGCTGACCGAACCCGCCGGGCGTTAGGCTCTGGCTGTTCGTCTTCGGCGCGCCGATCGCGTTGAGCGGCTTCGCGGTTTCAACGGTGCGGCGGGCTTTGCACCATCCGGGCGTAACTACATTCCCGATGCCGATCGTCATCTGGAACATCATCGTCATCGGGAACATCGTTGTCGCCAGTGACGGGGTCGCTCCGGGGCCGACGGTGCGGTGACGGCAATGTGGTGACGGCAATGCGGTGACGGCAATGTAGGCAATGTATAGGCGGGCGCGGAGCGGGAGGGCTCGCTCCTGCCCGCGTTCACCGCCGCAGTCCGGGCCGCAACGGGGCCCCTGTTTCGGGCGGCACCTTTGATGTCGCGGCCTCAACGGCCCCTGGCGGCTCCCCCGCCGAACGGCGGTAGCGTCACGGCCGTGGTATCGGAGACCGATGAAACGGTGGCGCCCGAGCCGGCGAGCGCGTCAAGCCGGGCGCCGACCGGTTCCGCAACCCGCACGCACCGCTGGGGCCTAGGCGCCTTTCTGCTCGTGGAGGCCGTCCATGCGCTGGTCGCCGCGACGTTCGCCGGCCGGTTGTCAGGTGACGGCCATATTTTTGCTGGAACGTTCGCTCTGGCCGTGGCCACCCCCGCCGTGACCGCGGCGCTACTGGCCATGCTCATCACCAGGCTGCGCGGCAATGGGCCCCGGATCGACCTGAGCATGCGCTGGTCGCGGCGCGGGCTGCTGCTGGGACTGGCGTTCGGGGCGGGCGGGCTGGTGTTCACGCTGCCGGCCTCGCAGGTCTACACCCGGCTCATGGAGCCGACCGGGAACGCCGCGGTCACCAAGATCTTCGGTGGCGTGCGAACATCCTGGCCGTGGGCGGTGACCGTGTTCCTCGTCGTGGCGGTCGTCGCGCCGCTGTGCGAAGAGATCGTCTACCGCGGGCTGCTCTGGGAAGCGGTGGACCGGCGCTGGGGACGATGGGTCGCCCTGGTGGCCACCACCGTGGTGTTCGCGCTGGCTCACTTCCAGCCCACCCGGGCACCGCTGTTGATGGTGGTGGCACTCCCTATTGGGCTGGCGCGCTTTTATTCCGGCGCTCTACCTGCCAGCATCGTCGCTCACCAGGTAAGCAACCTGCTGCCGGGCATCGTACTGATGCTCGGCTTGGCCGGCGTCATGCATTCGACCTGATCGCGCGGCCGGGCACGCCGCAATGTGCCGACGGCGTGGGTCGATGGCCGACTATGTCGTCGCGGTCGTCGCGCGGCGCGGTGATGCCGCGCGGGGCCGAATCGACAAACCTTTTGCGGCCCGCCCCAGCCGAACACGGCCGGCGGTGGAACTGGCGATGCGACCGGCCCGGTCCGGACAACCGCAAAATGTCCAAGCTGTGCGCGTCGTGCTGCGCCCAGGCCCGTCGATTCGCTGGGTGATCGACGCAAGACGTCGGTCGGGCCAGCGGCGCCAAGCAATCTTTGGTGCTGCGACGGGGATCGTTCCGCGCGCAAGTCGGTCGCGGTGGGGACGCGCCGCACTGACGGCCGGCGCCCAGGTGGGGTGATCACGACGTCGAACCTGTCTACAAATTCGCATGTTTGGGATAGCCGGGCATGGGGAGTATTGCGGCATGATTACACGCCACATCGCTCGTATCCTTGGCCCGGCGGTCGTCGCGACCTCGGGCCTCGGCACGCCCGTCTTCATGTCCTCAGTCCCCGTCGCCTCCGCTCAGTCATGCCCGGCCGTCCAGGTGGTGTTCGCGCGCGGCACCGGCGAGGCTCCCGGTGTCGGTCCGACCGGGCAGGCTTTCGTCAACAGCCTGCGCTCGCGGATCGGCGGCAAGTCCTTCGATGTCTACCCGGTCAACTACCCCGCCAGTGACCAATGGAACACCGGGATCGAGGGCGTCAGAGACGCGGCTAACCACGTCATCTCGATGGCCAACAACTGCCCCAACACCAAGATGGTGCTCGGCGGGTACTCTCAGGGCGCGGCTGTGATGGGGTTCGTCACCTCCTCCGAAGTCCCGAACGGGATCCCCGACGGGATCGATCCGGCGAGCATTCCCAAACCACTCAGCCCCGATGTGGCCAGCCACGTGTCGTCGGTCGTGCTGTTCGGACTGCCGAATGCCCGGGCCATGAATTTCCTCGGCGAACCGCCGGTGGTCATCGGCCCGCAGTATGAAGCCAAGACGGTCAAGGTCTGCGTCCAGGATGACCCGGTGTGCTCCGATGGACTCAACTTCTCGGCGCACAACACCTACGTCGACAACGCCAGCATGATCGATCAGGGCGCGGAATTCGCCGCCAGCCGCCTCAACGGCACCCCGGATTCGCATGCGCCCATGTCCGTGGCGGGCTCGACCGACGAAGGACTCGGGAGCTGATCAGTTGCTGCGCCCGGCGCCGTACCCTTCGGGTGGGCGCCGAGCTGATCGCGCCGCTCCTGCGCGGTTCCGCCGGTTACCTCGCCAAACAGCGGTGCGGCCCACGGCGACCCCCGCTCGGCAGGTGCGCTTGCCGCGGCACGCCGCGCGCCGTTCGGGGCGACATGGACAGGATGAGATGCGATGAAGGTTGTCGGTTTCGAAGAGCACTACAAGCTCGCCGCCATATCGGAAGCACACCGGAGAGAGGCGGCCGCGTCGGGGACGCGGTCGGGGATGCAGTTGTTGATGAAAGCCGGATATGGGAGCACGGGCGCGGAGGGTGAGTGGCCGCCGGGGATCAATGACCTGGGCGCGGGCCGGATCGCGGCGATGGACGCGGCGGGCATCGACGTGCAAATCCTCTCGCACAGCGTTCCCGGCCCGGAGACGCTGGAACCGCCGGCGGCGGTGGAGTTGGCTCGCCAGGCCAACGACGCCGTCGCGGCCGCGGTCGTCAGGCATCCCGACCGGTTGCGCGGCTTTGCCACCCTGCCCATGCGCGATCCGGAGGCGGCCGCCGGCGAACTCGAGCGCGTCGTGCGCGAGCAAGGCTTCGTGGGAGCCCTGGTCAACGGTCACGTCAACGGCCGCTACCTCGATGACACCTGCTTCTGGCCGGTCTTCGAAGCCGCCGAAACTTTGGGCGTACCAATCTATTTGCATCCCACCGTACCGCCGCAGCCGGTCATCGACGCTTACTACGGCGGCTTCGACGAGAAGATATCGGCGAGGCTGTCCGCCGCCGGCGTCGGTTGGCACATCGACACCGGGATCCACTGCCTCCGCCTGATCCTGGGCGGGGTCTTCGACCGGTTCCCCGGCCTGCAGGTCATCGTGGGGCATCAGTTCGAGGCGCTGAGCTGGATGGGGTGGCGGGCGGACTACTCGTTTCCGGTGACCGAGACCGGCCTCAAACGCAGCGTGAAGGAATACCTTCGGGAGAATTTCTATGGCGGCATCCTCGCCGGCGATTTCTTCAACCAGGAACCCGGCGCGATGGATCCCACCTGGAGCCTGTCCTTCGCCGCCTATCTGGCCATGGTGAACGTAATCGGCATCGATCGCATTGTTTTCACCTCCGATTACCCCTACGGCAATATGAAAGCCTGTCGGCGCTTCCTCGACCAGATGCCCGTCACCCCCGCGGACAAAGAGAAGATCGCTCACCTCAACGCTGAGCGCTTGCTGGGGCTTTGAGCCCGAACTTGGGCATGATCGTGCGCCTGACAGCCCCGGGTGCTCGCAGGTACCGCCCCGTTGCGGCGGGGTGGCCGCGGATCGGTGGCCCCGGGGAAATGCGAGACCTGGCCCGCTGATCGCCAACCCAGGGCGCTGGCGGCCTGGCAGGTCCCACCCTGGGCGCGCCGTTGGCGCCCTCGGCACGGCGTCTGCTGCGCCAAGGAAGCACCGACCTCGGCGAACGACCGGACCCGATTTTCCCGCATTCACGGCGTCCCCGAAGGGAACCGGGAAGCCAGCTAACTCAAGCTGAGTCCATCGGGGGTCCGTCACCGTGGCCGATGTCGCGGTCGGCCACCACGGTGGCCACCGCCGTGCCCCCCTGCACCGTTCCGACGATGTCGGCTTCCTCGTTGACCGTGAAATGTTGAGCAGCCGAGCCCGAGCAACTCCCGTCGCGGGTAATGAACGTGGTGTCCGGGGTGATGCGATAGCTGCGGGTGTGCCCGTTGGCACTGCGCGCGGTGACCGAGTCGGCCGACACCGCGATCAGGGTGCCCTCCTGACTGACCTGCTGCGGCGTCGGCGCCGACGTCCGGGCGGAGACCGCCGCGGTGTCGGCTGTCTTCCCGGGCGTCCCCGCGTCAACCGTGAGTATCCCGGAGCTGGCGACACACAGAATCGCGGATGAGGCCACGGCGCACACCATCGCATAGCGCGGCCTGCGACAAGCATGCAGGCCGCTTAGCGGTCCCATTCGCCCGGGCGCGTCGCTCATTCGGTGCTTGGCGCTCATCTTCGGCCCTTCTTCCTGAAGGACTGCGCCAGACATCCGCGCGCACCCACTCAGGTCGTCGCCCGGGGCGTTACCCGAAGCTCGGGGAAATAAACCCGCGCATATCGGCTGAATCCGGCGGCAGCGGCGCCTTACCCCTTGGCGAGGGTGAACTGCGCGACGTCGGTGTAGCCCTCACGGAACAGGTCGGCGCAGCCCGTCAGGTACTTCATGTACCGCTCGTAGACGTCTCGGGACTGGATCGCGATGGCCTCGTCACGGCGCGACTCCAGGGCCGCGGCCCAGGCGTCGAGGGTGCGGGCGTAGTGCAGGCGCAACGGGTGGACGCGCTTGACATCGAAGCCGGCATGCTCTGCGTACCTCTCCACGGCCGCGGCGTTGGGCAGGTCTCCGCCCGGGAAGATCTCGTCCACGATGAACTTCATGAACCGCAGCTTGGTCATGGTGATGGGCAACCCACGCTCGGCGAACTCTTCATCGCTGGGCTTGATGATGGTATGGAGCAGCATCACCCCGTCGTCGGGCAGAGCCTCGTGGGCCATCTCGAAGAAGTGGGCATAGCGGTCGCGCCCGAAGTGCTCGAAGGCGCCGATCGACACTATGCGGTCGACTTTTTCGCCGAACTGTTCCCAGCCCTCCAACAGCACACGCTTGCTTCGCGCGCTGGGGTGCCCGTCGAGACGCTGCTGCACGTGCGCCCGCTGATTGCGGCTCAGTGTCAGGCCGACGACGTTGACGTCGTAATTCTCGAGCGCGCGAAGGATCGTGGTGCCCCAGCCGCAACCGATGTCCAGCAGCGTCATCCCCGGTTGTAGCCCGAGCTTGCCCAATGACAGGTCGATCTTGGCAAACTGCGCCTCCTCGAGCGTCATGTCGTCGCGTCGAAAGTAGGCGCAGCTGTACGTCCGCGTCGGATCGAGGAACAGCGCGAAGAAATCGTCGGACAGGTCGTAATGCGCCTGCACGTCGTGGAAATGCGGCTCCAAGTCGACGGCGTCGCCGCGTTCGTCGGGCATGGTACTACCTCTGAGCTCGATGTCGGTCCGGCGGTCGGCGTGCGATCCACGCCGACCGCCCAGTGTATCGGCCCAGCTACCGGCCACATCTTGGAGCGACGCCGAGGTCTGGCGACGGCACCGGTTGTTCGGCACAGCGAAGTTCTGGGTACGCCCCGTCCGATGAACAATCGACGCCGCCGCAAAAAAACGGCACGCGACCAACCGCGGGTTGCCGACCCACAGATGCGGCGAATCACCGCGGGCACCGCGATCGGCAACTTCATGGAGTGGTACGACTTCGGCGTCTACGGCTACATCGCCACCACCATCGCGCAGGTTTTTTACCCCGGCAACAGCGTCAGCGCGGTGCACCTGATCGCCACCTTCAGCACCCTGGCGGCAGCATTCGCCGTACGTCCACTCGGCGGGTTCATCTTCGGTCCCCTCGGCGACCGCATCGGACGCAAACGCGTGCTGCTCATCACGATCCTGCTGATGACCGTGGGCACCACAGTCACCGGCATGCTTCCCGGCTACCACACCGTCGGCATCTGGGCGCCGATCCTGCTGCTGGCGGCGCGCATTCTGCAGGGCCTGTCGACGGGCGGCGAATACGTGGGCGCGATGACCTACATCGTCGAGCGCGCCCCCGACCACAAACGTGGGTTGATGGTGGGATTTCTACCCTTGGGCAACCTGGTCGGGTTCGTGCTCGCCGGCTTGCTGGTCACCACGTTGCAGACCTGCCTGCCGGACGGCGACATGCTGGGGTGGGGCTGGCGGATACCGCTGCTGCTCGGCGCCCCATTCGGGATGGTCGCGCTCTTGCTGCGGCTGCGACTCGAGGAGTCGCCCGTCTATGAGAGGGCCCGCGACACCGCGGAGGCGTCGGGCGACCACGGCCGGCACCGGTTCCGCCGCACGGTGGTGGAGCAGCGCAGGCCCCTGCTGATCTGCGCGGCGCTCGTGCTGACCTCTCAAGTCGCCGACTTCATGCTCACCGGCTACCTGCCGACATACCTGAAGGTGGTCGTGCGAGTTGGCCGCACCGCCGGACTGGCCATGATCGTGGCGACCTTGGCCATCCTGATGGGCGCGGTGGTGTTCGTCGCGAAGTTATCCGACCGCATCGGCGTCAAACCGATCATGTGGACGGGCTGCGGGCTGCTCATCGCGGGTTCGGTCCCGGCGTTCCTGCTCCTCCGCTTCGGCGCCGTCTACCCGGTGATCTTCATCGGCGTGCTGCTGATCGGAACGATGGAACTGTGCTTCGACGGCACCGCACCCCAAACGCTGCCGGCACTGTTTCCGACCAGCGTGCGTTACGGCGCGCTGGCCATCGCCTACAACATCTCGATATCGGCCGTCGGCGGTACGACTCCGTTGATCGCGCAAGCGCTGATTTCGGGTACCGGCGATGCGACGGCGCCGGCTTACCTGCTCGTCTTCGCGGGCCTGGTGGGCGCGATCACGCTGCTGTTCACCCCGGAAGTCGCGGGCAAACCATTACCCGGCTCCCCGGCTGCGCCCGAAAGCAAGCAGGTGCGCGAGCCGGCCGACGACGTACGGTGCTAGTGGTCTGTCCCGGGTCTCGGGCGGCCCGATCGTTCGCTGATGAAACGGCTTGCCGGTGCCGGGCTTTGAGCTTGTTGGCAGCGTCCTGCGTTGCCGACAAACGAAAACGCCGGCCGCCGATCTGGCCGCCTAACGAAGGCCCGGCCCGTGCGAGTAACGGTTCGAACACGAATTGACCTGCATTGAAACGTTTTTCAGGCTAACCATCCGCCACCGCGGCAACTGTCACCTTCGCGACAGGGACGGGCGGCCCCGGTAGAGTTGCGGGCGGTCGAGGGTGTAGCCCGACGCCGGCAGTGCCGTCACCGTGGATTGAGCCGCCGGGTTTTCTGTGAGACACGTTTCAGCGGTCAGTTCAGGAGGCAGTCAATGACGTTGAGTCCGAACCATGTTGGCATAGGTGTTACCCGTTACGACGGTGGGTATGTCAGCCGGTGCGACGGCGCTTGGGTACGGGCGCAAGCCCGCAACGGTGCCATGGTCGTCACTTTGGACGGAGAAATCAGCACCGCCAACATGAAAGCGGTGAGTGCGGCGCTGGCCAGGTTCATCTCGGTGCGTACCCCCTTGGTGCTGGACCTGCGCAAGCTGGGTTCGCTGACCCGACCGGCGTGGCGGGCGCTCCTCGCGCTCGGCTACTGGTATCGCGAAGCGGGCATGCTGCTGATCTTGGTCACGGGGCCGGCATTGCAGCCCTATCTGAGTGTCGTCGACGATTCGTCGGTGCTGCCGGTGACCGATTCGCTGCATGAAGCCATGCGGCACCTGGACGCGTCCCGCCGCACACGGTGTCGCCGGCCGCCGATCGTCGCGCCGCAACGAACCCGGTGCTGATCCGCCGGCGCCGCAAGCCGGCCGGGGCTGAGTGAGCGGCACCGCGCGGGAGTGGTAGATTCCGCCGCCGTGCGGGCGGCCGTCGCGAGCGACCGCCACGAGCGCCCTTACCAAGCGAGTGTGCGCAACCGGTGTGGCTGACGCCATTTTCGGTTAAAGGAGCTGTGTCAGGTGGACAGCACACCCGGAAGGAATGGGGTCGATCGTGGAACCGATATCGCCGATGGATGCCCTGTTCCTGCTCGGGGAGTCCCGCGAGCATCCGATGCATGTGGGGTCACTTCAGCTTTTCGAGCCGCCGCAGGACGCCGGACCCCATTTCGTCCGCGAGTCCTATCAGGCCATGCTCGGGTGCACGGAGGTGCAACCGATGTTCCGCAAGCACCCCGCCTTCTTCGGTGGAGTCACCACTGTCGCCTGGTCGTTCGACAAGGAGGTCGAACTCGATTACCACCTGCGCCGCTCGGCCCTACCCGAGCCGGGACGGGTCCGTGACCTGCTGGAGCTGGCGTCCCGGCTACACGGCACCCTGCTCGACCGTCACCGCCCGCTATGGGAAGCACACCTTGTCGAGGGCCTGCAGGATGGGCGATACGCGGTTTACACGAAGTTCCATCACTCCCTCATGGACGGTGTGTCGGCGCTGCGGCTGATGCAGCGCGCCTTCAGCGCCGATCCCGCCGATGACCAGGTGCGGGTGCCGTGGAACGTCGGGCCGCGCAAGAGCAGCCACCGCCGGAAGGCGTCGCTGCGGCAGCGGGTGGCCCGTGCCGCAGGTTCCGCGCTCGCATTGGCGCCGTCCACGCTCAAGCTCACGCGGGCCGCGCTGCTCGAACAGCAACTCACACTGCCGTTCCGGGCGCCGCGCACGATGTTCAACGTCCGGATCGGCGGGGCCCGACGGGTGGCAGCACAATCCTGGTCGTTGCAACGCGTCAGGGCGGTCAAGTCGGCTGCCGGGGTCACGGTCAACGACGTCATACTCGCCATGTCGGCCGGAGCCCTGCGCGCCTATCTGCGGGAACAGAACGCGCTGCCGGATGCTCCGCTGGTCGCGATGGTCCCGGTCAACCTCCGGAAGCGCGACGATGACCGTGGCGGCAACATGGTCGGGAGCTTCCTGTGCAACCTGGCGACCCACCTCGACGACCCGGCGAAGCGGCTCGAGACGATCAGCGTGTCGGTCCGTGACACCAAGGAGGTGTTCTGGCAGCTACCCGCGGTTCACCAGTTGGCCCTCTCGGCACTGAACGTCGGGGGACTGTTCTTCGGGCTGATGCCGGGCTATCTTTCGGCCGGCCCACCGCCGTTCAACATCGTCATCTCGAACGTCTCGACGGGTCGTTCCCAGCCGCTGTACTGGCGGCGTGCGCGCCTAGACGGCAACTATCCGCTGTCGATCCCGCTCGACGGGCTGGCGGCCAACATCACCGTGACCAACAACGCCGACAACCTCGACTTCGGTCTCGTCGGCTGCCGCCGCAGCGTCCCGCACCTGCAGCGGCTGCTGGCCCACCTGGAGACGTCGCTGAAGGATTTGGAACGGTCCGTCGGCGCGTGAGCGGTCACGGCTGCCTGGGGCCGCTACGCGACGCGGCTTTGCGGCGCGGGCCACAGCCGAAACCCGTCCGCACAATGCTGACATAGAGGGAAGCTGACATAGAGGGACCTGACATAGCGGGAAGCTGACATAGAGGGAGATGTAGAGGCCGCATGGAATTCCGGGTTTTCATCGAGCCGCAGCAGGGCGCCCGCTACACCGACCAGCTCGCCGTGGCCCAAGCCGCCGAACAGCTCGGCTTCGCCGCCTTCTTCCGCTCTGACCACTATCTGGCGATGAGCGGCGACGGCCTGCCCGGACCGACCGATTCTTGGGTGACGCTGGGCGCCATCGCGCGGGAAACGACGAGCATACGGCTGGGCACCCTGGTGAGTTCCGCGACGTTCCGCTACCCGGGTCCGCTGGCCATTGCGGTCGCGCAAGTCGACGACATGAGCGGGGGACGGGTGGAGCTGGGGCTGGGAAGCGGCTGGTTCGAGCGCGAGCACAAGGCGTACGGGATTCCGTTCCCCTCGATGCGGGAGCGGTTCGACCGCCTCAGCGAGCAGTTGGCCATCGTCACCGGGTTGTGGGCGACCAAACCGGGTGAGAACTTCAGCTACGCCGGCCGGCACTACACCATCACCGATTCGCCGGCGCTCCCAAAACCGGCGCAACGCCCGCACCCACCGATCGTGATCGGCGGGGTTGGGATCAAACGCACGCCGGAACTGGCGGCCACCTATGCGGCCGAGTTCAACCTTCCCTTCCCCCCGATGGACGTCGCCAAAGCGCAGTACCGGCGGGTGGCCGACGCGCTTGCCGCGGCCGGCAAGCCGGCCGACGCGATCGCCTACTCGGGCGCGTTCGTGCTCTGCGCCGGCCGCGACGACCGCGAGGTGGCCCGCCGCGCCGCGGCGATCGGGCGCGACATGGACGAGCTGCGCTCAAACACACCACTGGTCGGCACCCCGGCCGAGATCGTCGACAACCTGGGCGCCTGGAAGGACATCGGGATTCAGCGCGTGTACACCCAGCTGCTGGACCTGTCGGACATCGCGCACCTGGAACTCGTCGCCGACGCGATAGCGCCGCAATTGGCGTGACCGTCGGCGCGTCCGGTGACGCGCTCAGCAGCCCTGGCATCGGCGCGATCTTCTCGCCGCCGATCCTTAGCGGCGCGGCAGGCGCAGCGCCGTGACGATGCGCACGGAAGAATCCGGTGGTCTGTTCGCGCAGCCAGACCAGGCGAACCGCACCGTTGTGGGTGTCGTACAGCTGCGCCAATTCCGCCCTTCCGAATGACGGTTATCCGTCCGCCGCCCTGGGTAGCCGAACGACGTCGGTTTCGGTACTGCGTCAAACGGAGGTGGGGGCAGTGAGCCAACACGTCCAGGTCGATCCGGCGCTGTGGGAAGAGTTCCACCGCGTCGTGAACATGTCCTCTCGGGAGTTGCTCGAGTGGCTGCGCACCCGGTCGGCAACCGAGGCGGCCGAGGAGGTGCCCGATCAAGCCGGCACCGAGACCGGCCGTCGGGTGTTGCACATCCTGCAGAAGCGGCGAGTCGATCTCGACGCCGGGGACGTGGAGATCATGCGGGCCGTGGTTGACCGGGTCCACGCTGAACGTTCTGAGGAGATGGAACCCACTGCCGGGCAGGAGCGCTGGCGCCACCAACTGATGACGATCGGGCATGACCCGTTGAAGCCGATCCGGTGAATGCGCGGCTCATGTACGTACGCGGGGTCTCACTACAGGCAGTGCTGCTGAGTTGGTTTACGGAGACCCGTCGGTCCGAGACGGTCGTCATAGGCATGGCAACGTCGTGCCGGGAGGGCGTCGGCCGCTATCTCCTACCGCGCGGCCAGCTTCTTTTCAAAAGTCCAGCTCAAACCCGCCCGCTAGCCCCCGCTAACCCCAAGGCCGGACCGTCCTCATCTCACGTGACGCGCCACGACCCCGCCGTACTCGTCCACAGAGTCGCCCAACGCTCTGCGTCATCGACGTCCCGGTGGCGCGCAGTATTCTGTTTGACACCCGCCTATTGGCTGATCGCTCGGGTGGCGCAGAACGTGGCCGACCTGTCCGATCGTCCGCAGAGACGAAAAGAGTCCCAAGCAAGTGAAGACTGCCGTGCCGGCAAACGGCCCCGCACCCCGGCACGGCCGGGCGTTGAGCGCGCTGTCGAGATGGGCCGCCGCGGCGCTGCTGGCGATGGCGGGGATCATGTCCACGTCTTCGGTCGGCAAAGCCGCAGACGGCGAGCCGTGCCCCGATGTAGAGGTGATCTTCGCCCGCGGCACGTTGGAGCCGCCCGGCCTTGGCGCGACCGGCCAGGCGTTCGCCGACGCCTTGACCGAGCGACTGCCCGGCAGGTCGGTCGATGCCTATGGCGTGGATTACCCCGCATCGCTTGACTTTTCTCAGGCGGCCGATGGGGTCGTCGATGCCAGCAACAAAGTCGAGCAAACGGCGGCGAGCTGCCCGAACACCATGGTGGTGGTGGGCGGCTACTCCCAGGGGGCCGCGGTCGCGGCCTACGTCACCGCCGACAGCGTTCCCCCCGGATATGCGTTGCCCGCCGGGATCACCGGTCCGATGCCACCGAACACCGCGCGGCACGTCGCGGCCGTGGTTTTGTTCGGCAAACCTTCCAACGGTGTCGTGCAGCTGGTCGACCGTAACGCCCCGCCCATCACCATCGGGCATCTCTACGCGGGCAAGACCATCGAGATGTGCGCGGTCGATGATCCCGTGTGTGCGAGTGACGGCTTCAGTCGTGCGGCACACAGTTCGTACCGGTTCAACGGCATGACCGATCAGGCCGCTGAGTTCGCCGTTGCCAAGATCGACGGCGGTCGCTGAGGCGCCGCGGGCGGGAAAGCGAATCCCCGGCGATGGCGATGCAATTGCGAACCGAGGGCCGTGCTGAGCTACGCCGACGAGGTTTTCTTCGGCATTCTCCCCAACTACGATGCGGTGGCCGATATCGCTGCATTGGCCCGTGGAATCGAGGTAGCCGTGGCACGTCTCGTGGCGAGCCGCAAACGGTGCCCCGCCGGAACGTGATCCGCGCAGGCTATCGCTCGTCGTCACCTCGTGATGCGAGTCCCTCGCCGCGCTTCGCAGTGGGCCCTGCGCGGCACGATCTTTCGGCCAGGAGCAAGATTTTCGACCAGGAAGGAGTCCGTCCGATGGACAAGATTTCGCTCACCGCGCTCGCGCGCGAGCAGTTGGCGGCCGCACACCGGGCCGCCAGTGGTCGCAGCGCACACACGGTGTACGGCGGTCACCAACACACCCTGCGGCAAACCATGGTGGCCCTCACCGCCGGCTCGGCGTTATCCGACCACGACAGCCCGGGTGAGGCCACCTTGCAGGTATTGCAGGGGCGCGTCCGGTTGACGTCCCCCGAGACCAGTTGGGACGGTGCCCCCGGCGATCACCTGGTCATCCCGCAGAGCCGGCATGGTTTGCAGGCCGTCGAAGACTCGGTCGTCCTGCTGACCGTCGCCAAAAGTGCTTGATTTGCAGGCGAACTTGATTCGCAGACGAAGTAGCGCCTGGCACACCGCCGCGCCCGCCAGCCGGTGCTAATATCAATGAGTATAGTCCTCTAAATACCTGCCGAGGGCCGTGCGAGGAGACGTTGCTGGTGGATGGTCAACCCAAAGATGAGCTGCATCCGCCGGCGAGCGCCGACCTGGCCGGCCGGGCGGATATCGAGGCGCTATTGCGCCGGTTTTACGGGCGGGTGATGGTCGATGACATCCTGGCCGGGCCCTTCACCGAGCTGAGGGCTAAAGGCCTGGACTCGCACATCCCTGTAATAGCCGACTTCTGGGAGACCACGCTGTTCCGCGCTGGACTTTACCGGGGCAACGCATTGCACGCCCACCGACTCATCCATCAACGAACCCCACTGAGCGACCGCCACTTTGTCCGCTGGCTGCATACCTGGAACAGCACCGTCGATGAGATGTTCCACGGGCCGATCGCCGAGCGGGCAAAGATTCAGGCCGCCAGGATCGCCTGGGCCATGCACCGGCGGCTGGCGGGCACAGACACCCCCGAACTCGACGCCATGATCCCACGCTGACGCCCATGGTCATCGCCACGGCTTGACATTCCAACGTGCCCGCCTACCCACGGGACGGTCATCGACGGCATGGGTGCCCTGACCACCTCGGCGTCTTCTCGACGGGTTTGCATGGGGCTGCCCATCAGTCCTGCCGCACGGTCGGCGTAAGGGGCAGAATCTGGCGCTTCTGGTGCACGGTGAGATAGCGCAGTCCGTCCGGACCGGCGCGGAATTGTCGCCGTGACCGGCGCGGTAGCCAAAGCAGCGCACCGGGAGCCAGCGCAATCGTGCCCCCTTCGGTGGTCAGCCGGCCGGTGCCGGACAACACGTGGATCAGGACGTCGACGTCGGCCCCGGTGTGTGTGTCGATTGCGCCGTCAGGCGGGAGCGTGATGACGTTCGAGTCCAAGTCGCGCTCGCGGAAATCCAGCTTCCACGCCACCCGGGCCCCGCCCGACTCCACGCCGCTCGCGAGGTCGGTGGTGTTGGCCAGAATCCGCGGCAGCGGCGTGGTGGTGAGCTTGACGAACCGGATCCGCCAGACAGTCGGCCCCTTCTCGATGTATTCCCATCCGTAGCTGCCGGCGTATTCGGCCTCGAATTCCTCACGGAGATGCCTGGGGTCATGGTTGTTGACCAACACGAACGACCCGCCGACCGGCAGGTCGGCATAGGTTGCGAAGATCGTCGGGTGCTTGTCGGGTTTGGGCAGCTTCCGCACGTCGAGTTCGTTGTCGGCCATAGGATTTCGCGCCTCGCTGACTTTATACAAGTTGACTCGTGTAAAC
>JAQTVU010000436.1 GCA_028706695.1 Mycobacterium sp. | reverse complement strand
CATGGCCGCGGCCCGGGTCGCCATCAAACACGGAATTCGCGGACCGAGTCACTCCATCGCTTCGGCGTGCACCGCGAGCGCCCAGGCAGTTGCCGAGGCACTGCGGCTGATCCGCGCCGACGACGCCGACGTGGTGGTCTGCGGCGGTGTCGAGGGGCCGCTCGGGGCCACCGGACTTGCCGGCTTCCAGAACGCCGGAACGTTGGCCACCGGGTGGTCGGATCCGGCCGCCGCAAGCAGGCCGTTCGACTGCGACCGTAACGGTTTCGTGGTCGGCGAGGGTGGAGGTGTGCTGGTGATCGAAAGCGCGGACATCGTCGCCGCGCGCGGTGCCGCCGGATATGCCGACCTCATCGGCTGGGGTGCGACGTCGGATGCCTACCATCTGGCGATCCCACGCCCGGACGCCAGCGGCATTGCCGACAGCATGCGGGTCGCGATGCGCAACGCGGGGGTGGCGCCCGGGGAAGTCGGTTATCTGAATGCTCACGGCACCGGCACCCGAGTCGGCGACCTCACCGAAACGAAGGCCATGCGGGCGGTTTTCGGCGCGGATCAGCCGTTGGTGAGCTCCACCAAAGGGGTCACGGGCCATCTCCTCGGCGGCGGCGGCGTGGTGGAAGCGGCGGCAACGGTGCTCGCCTTGGCGCGCGGCCAACTGCCGCCGACCAAGAACCTGCAGCAGCCGGACAGCAAATGCGATCTCAATCATCTGCGGGAAGCTGCCGCGAAATCGGTTGACATCGCGATTTCCAACTCCTTCGGCTTCGGCGGACACAACGTCAGCCTGGTCTTCGGTCAACCGTCCACCGCCGGCCGCCGACGTGCCGCGGACTTCGCCGAGGACATCTGAATTGGACCCAGTTCAGCCCCGACCGGCAGATAGCGAATCCGTTGCAGGCGACGAGGAGACCCATGGTGCACCCGGCTACTGCTGACACCGGCATCGAGCTGCCCGGCGGTGAGGATGGCGACGACATAGTGGCGGACTTCGCCGCCGCCGCGCGAGCCCGGCCGCACGGTCCCGCCATCGTCGGCAACGGCACCGCCATCACTTATCAAGACCTGCAGCAGCGCGTCCGGATCAACGCATTGCGCTATAGGGCAGCCGGATTCGGAACCGGTGAGTCGTCCGCAATGGTGGGCGCGCTGGTCTCGCACCGGCCGGCGGTCGTGGCGCACCTGCTGGGGATACTGCAGGCCCGCGCCACCTATTGCCCGATCGACGCCGCTCTCCCGGTCGCGCGGCAGGAGGCGCTCGCGGCGGTGCTGGGGCTGGACCGCCTCTTCGCATTGGCGCCGGATCTGCACGCGCCGACCAACCTGCGGATTGAGACGACACAAGACGACGACCCAGTGACCGCGGACGCCGACATGCCGGTGCCTGCCTGGCATTCCGACGATCCGGCCTATGTGCTGTGCACCTCGGGGTCTACCGGGGCGCCGAAACCGGTGGTGGTCTCGCGGCGGGCCCTGACGACCACGGTCCGCGCGCTGCGTGAGCTGTTCGCCCTGACCCCCGAGGACCGGGTGCTTCAATCCGCCTCACTGGCCTGGGACACGTCGTTGGAGGAGATCCTGCCCGCGCTGATCGCCGGGGCGACGGTGGTTTTCGACGATGCGGCGCATTCCGGCTCGTTGCCGCGCTTCGTCCGGATGCTGGCGGAGCAGCGGGTCACCGTCCTCGACCTGCCGACGGCGTTCTGGCACGAGTTGGTGCTCTTCTTGCACGACCAACGGACGGCACTACCGGCCGGCGTCCGGCTCGTGGTGATCGGGGGCGAGCGGGTTGACCCAACCCGGTTGCGGCAGTGGCGGGAGCTCGAAGCCGGGCACGTCACGTTGCTCAATACCTACGGATGCACCGAGACGACCATGGTGACCCATGCCGTGCAGCTGAGCGGCCCCGGCGCCGAGCCGCACGGCACGGTGCGGGACACGGACGCGCCGCTGGGCCGCCCGTTGGCACATGTGCGCGATCACGTCACCGACGAGGGCGAACTACTGGTGGCAGGACCCTCTTTGGCCACCGAGTACCTGGGCTTGCCGGAACGCACCGCGGCCGGATTCGCGGTCGCCGACCACGGCTGCGGACCGATGCGCTGGTTCCGCACCGGCGATCTGGTGGTCCGCGGCGACGGCGGGTTGCTGTATCCGCGCGGCCGCGCCGACGAACAGGTGAAATGCCGTGGCGTGCGGGTACATCCGGCCGAGGTGGAGGCGCAGCTGAACACCCACCCCGCAGTCGCCGGCGCCGTCGTAGTCGGCGAACGGCTGCTCGGACACACCTCCCTGACAGCTTTCGTCGTTCCGGCCGGCTCGACCACTCCCGGCGAGCTCCGAGCTTACCTGCGCCAGCGCCTGCCCAGCCAATTCGTCCCAAGCCGAGTGAAATTCGTTGCCGCGCTGGCTTATACGGCCACCGGCAAGGTTGATCGAGGGGCGACGCGGCGTGCCGCGGCCGGCTACGACAGCAAAGGAGCAAGCAGATGAGTCCCGATCACATCGTCGCGATTTTCCGTAGGGTCCTCGACACAGCTGAGGTGACGGCGACCTCCGATTTCTTCGAACTCGGCGGTGACTCCCTGCTGGCCACCCGCGTGCTCAGTGCGATCGCCCGGGACTACGGCACGGAATTGCTGTTCGAGGACTTCGTCGACAATCCCTCACCAGAAGGATTGTCCGCCAAAGTTGCCAGCGCGGCGTGACGAGCGGGCAGAGCATGCGCGTCGTCGTCGTCGGTGCCGGCCTGGCCGGACTGACCGCAGCGCTCGACCTGGACGCGGCCGGCGCGGATGTCACAGTCCTGGAAGCGCGTGACCGGGTGGGCGGTCGGATGCACGGCATCCCGGTGTTAGCGGGAATCTACGCCGACGGGGGTGCTGCCTACCTGGGTGCGCGGCACACCGAATTGCTCGCGCTGGTCGGGGAGTGCGGGCTGGGCCTGGCGTCCACGTCGATGGGCGGGGACAGCATATTCATGGTTTCGGATCGGCGGACCACGTCGGCGGGCCGGATGCCCCCGCTGAGCGCGGTCGCGCTGGGCGATCTGTTTGATCGGCTCGACGAACTGGTCGCGCAGGTCCGTGCCGACGCGCCGTGGCAGAGCCCAGGAGCCGAACAGCTGGATCGATTGTCTGCCGCGCGCTGGCTTGCCGACGAGGGGATGCATCCGGATGTGCAGACGTTCTTTCCCTTGTTCATCGGTGAGATGATGGCGGCCGACCCCAGCGCGGTCTCCGTTTTGCATATGGCGTTCTATCTGCGCTCCGGTGGCGGGATTCGTTTCCTCAACGCCTTCGAGGCCGGAGCCCAGCAGTGGCGAATCGATGGCGGCGCGCATCTGCGGGGCCTGGCGCTGGCCCAACGGCTCGGCGACCGGGTGCGGTTGCGCCATCCGGGGCGGGCGATCGATCAGGACACCGATGGGGTTGTCGTGCACTGCGTTTCGGAAGCAGACGGTACCCGGACGCAATATCGGGCCGA
>JAQTVU010000435.1 GCA_028706695.1 Mycobacterium sp. | reverse complement strand
TACATCTCGTAGATCTCTTCCTCGGTCATGCCGACCGAATGTGGGATGTGCGGCTGGGTCTCGCGCCCCAGGTTGATGTCGCGCATGTAGGAGCGCATCGCCGCCAGCCGGCGCAACACGTCCTCGACCACCGCGGTGTCGCCGGCGGTGAACAGTTCGGCCAGGTACTGCATCGGGATGCGCAGCGCCTCCAGCGCGCCGAACAGGTTGCCCAGGTCCTCCCCGTCGTGCCCGTCGCGGCTGACCGCGTCGACCACCGGTGACAGCGGCGGGACGTACCAGACCATCGGCATGGTGCGGTATTCGGGATGCAACGGCAGTGCCACCCGGTAGGTGTGGATCAACGCGTACACCGGGGAGCGCTGCGCGGCCTCGATCCACTCGTCGGAGATGCCCTCGGCGCGCGCACCGGCGATCACCTCAGGGTCGTTGGGGTCCAACAGGATCCGGCGCTGCGCCGGGTAAAGGTCGGTGTCGTTCTCCACCGACGCCGCCTCCAGCACCCGGTCGACGTCGTAGAGCACCAGCCCGAGGTAACGCAGCCGCCCCACGCAGGTCTCCGAGCAGATGGTCGGCAGGCCCACCTCCATCCGCGGATAGCACAGCGTGCATTTCTCGGCCTTGCCGGTCTTGTGGTTGAAATAGACCTTCTTGTAAGGACATCCGGACACACACATCCGCCAACCGCGGCAGCGGTCCTGATCGACCAGCACGATGCCGTCCTCGCTGCGCTTGTACATCGCACCCGACGGGCAGGAGGCCACGCAGGACGGGTTGAGGCAGTGCTCGCAGATCCGCGGCAGGTAGAACATGAAGGTCTCTTCGAGCCGCAGCCGCACCTCCTCGCCGATCTTCGTCAGGATCGGATCCCCCGCCAGGATCTCCGGTGACCCGGACAGGTTGTCGTCCCAGTTGGGCCCCCAGGAGATCTTCATGGCCTTGCCGCCGATCTGGCTCTTGGGCGCGGCCGTGGGGAACGTGTCACCGGCCGGGGCGGTGGTCAGGTTCTCGTAGTCATAGGTCCACGGCTCGTAGTAGTCGGTGATGGTGGGCAGCTTCGGGTTGGCGAAGATGCGCAGCAGTTTGCGGATGCGGCCGCCGTCGCGCAACCGCAACCGGCCCTTCTTGTCCCGGACCCAGCCGCCGCGCCACCGCTCCTGGTCCTCGTAGGTGCGCGGATAGCCTTGTCCGGGGCGGGTTTCGACGTTGTTGAACCACACGTACTCGGTGCCCGAACGGTTGGTCCAGGCTTGCTTGCAGGTCACCGAGCAGGTGTGGCAGCCGATGCATTTGTCGAGGTTCATCACCATCGCCAGCTGCGCCATGACTTTCATAGCTCAGTACCGCACTTTCTGGCTGCGCCGGCGCACCACCGTCACCTCGTCGCGCTGGTTGCCGGTGGGACCCAGGTAGTTGAACGAGAAGGCGTGCTGGCCGTATCCGCCGGCCAGGTGGCTGGGCTTGATCCGTATCCGGGTCAGCGCGTTGTGGTTGCCGCCGCGCTTGCCGTTGGTCTCGGTGCGCGGGGTGTCCACGGTGCGCTCCTGTGCGTGGTAGACGAACACCACGCCGTCGGGCATGCGGTGCGAGACGATCGCCCGGCACACGTAGATGCCGTTGGCGTTGACCGCCTCGACCCACTCGTTGTCGCGCACATCGATTTTCGCCGCGTCCCCGGGGCTTAGCCACATCGTCGGCCCGCCCCGAGACAGCGTCAGCATGTAGAGGTTGTCCTGGTAGGTGGAGTGGAAGGACCACTTCGAGTGCGGCGTGAGATACCGTACCGTCAGACCGATTCCGCCGGCACCGTCCGGAGTGGATCCGAGCGTCGGCCGCCCGAACAGTCGCGCCATGTCCAGCGGCGGCCGGAAGACCGGCAGGTGCTCGCCGAGCTCCTCGACCCAGTCGTGGGCCAGGTAGAAGTGCATCCGTCCGGTCAGCGTGTGAAACGGCTTGAGGTTTTCGACGTTGATGGTGAAGGGCGCATAACGGCGCCCGCCGGTTTCGCTGCCCGACCATTCCGGGCTGGTGATCACCGGCACCGGGCGCGCCTGGGTGTCGGCGTAGGCGATGCGGCGCTCCTCGCTGCCCTCGGCCAGGTGGGCGAGCCGCTGGCCGGTGCGCTTCTCCAGCTCGCGGAAACCCTCGACCGCGAGCCGGCCGTTGCACGTCCCGGACAGCAGCAGCAGCACGTCGGCCATCCGCGCGGCGGTGGTGATGGCCGGGCGGCCGGCAGCCACACCGGAGTTCATCACCCCGAACTTTGCGCCCAGCTCCTCGACCTCCCGCAACGGGTGCACCGTGACGCCCTTGGTGGTCAGTCCGAACTTCTCGACGAGCGGACCCAACGTCAGCCACTTGTCGTAGATCGCGGTGTAGTCGCGCTCCACGACGCTGAGTTTGCCCATCGTCCGTCCGGGCACCGGAGTCTCACCGGTGTGCAGCCAATCGTGTTCGGTGCCATCGGGATAGGCCATCGCGTCGGGGGTGTCATGCTGCAGCGCGGTGAGCACCACGTCGCTGCGGGTGCCCAGATGCTGCTTGGCCATCGCGCTGAAGGCACGCGCGATCGCACCGAAAGCGTCGAAGTCGGAACGGGTTTCCCATGGTGGGTCCGTCGCCGCGCTGAACGCGTGCACGTATGGGTGCATGTCGGTGCTGGAGATGTCGGCCTTCTCGTACCAGGTCGCCGCCGGCAGCACCACGTCCGACACCAGTGTCGTCGAGGTTTGCCGGAAGTCGACCGAGAGCATCAGGTCCAGCTTGCCCTCCGGGATGTCACCGTCGCAGGTCACGTCGGCGGGCGGTGTCCCGTCGGCCGGGGGCTCGGCCTGCACATTGGCGTCGGTGCCGAGCAGGTGGCGCAGGAAGTACTCGCCGCCCTTTCCCGAGGAACCGATCAGGTTGGCCCGCCAGACCGTCAGCACCCGTGGCCAGTTACCGGGATTGTCCGGATCGGTCACGGCGAGCTTGAGCTTGCGCCGGCCCAGCTGCTCGGCGACGTACTCGGCGACGTCGCGTCCCGCGGCGCGCGCCTCGTCGGCGACGTCCAGGCTGGAGCGGTCGAATTGCGGATAGAACGGGCTCCATCCCATCGCGGTCGCCGCGGCCAGCAGGTCCATCGTGTGCTTGGCGGCGAACCGGCCGCGGCCCACCGGGCTGGCCAGCTTGTCGGCCGCATAGCCGTCGTAGCGCCATTGGTCGGTGTGGGCGTACCAGTAGGAGGCGCCCGGCACCTGTCGCGGCGGGCGCACCCAGTCGGTGGCCATCGCCATCGTCTGGAACCCGGTGAGCGGACGCACCTTCT
This sequence comes from Mycobacterium sp., assembly GCA_028706695.1. Classification (GTDB taxonomy): domain Bacteria; phylum Actinomycetota; class Actinomycetes; order Mycobacteriales; family Mycobacteriaceae; genus Mycobacterium. Next base: position 181 of record JAQTVU010000435.1, on the reverse strand, counting down.
CCTGGCCGACGTAGTGGGCCCAGCCGCCGCCGTTGCGCCCCATCGAGCCGGTCAGCATCAGCAGTGCCAGCACCGCGCGGTAGATGACGTCGCCGTGGAACCACTGGCAGATCCCGCTGCCCATGATGATCATCGACCGGCCGCCGGATTCTTCTGCGTTGCGGGCGAATTCACGCGCAAC
>JAQTVU010000434.1:2024-3494 GCA_028706695.1 Mycobacterium sp. | reverse complement strand
GATGCCCAGCAACATCTCCACGGCCACGAGCGCCAGCACGATTGCGGTGCTCAGGGCCTCCATGGTGACAGGCCGCGGGCGGGTTTCGAAGTCCTTTCGAGACAACGTCGCCGGGGTGGTTACGGCCAACGGGCGCGGCACACTAGCTGAAGAATAAGATCGAGGACTTGGGCGGCCGGGCCAAGGAGGCCATCGGTAAGGCCACGGAGACGAGGACATCAGGGATGCAGGCCGGGTCGACCAGGCGAAGTCGAGCCTCAAGGACGCCGCAGCGAAGGTCAAAGACGCCTTCGAGAAGTAGCCACGGCGTTGACTGACACTCGACTAACTGAATGGGCACGCCGGCTCGCCATCCCTGCCGGCCTCGCGGTAGCGGCAGCTTCGGTTGCCGCCGCTACCGCGGGGAGCGCCACGCCATGTCCTGATGTGGAGGTGGTGTTCGCCCGCGGGTCCGGTGAGCCGTCCGGGGTCGGCAACGTCGGCAAGGCGTTCGTCGACGCGTTGCGCCCGCAACTCGGCTCCCGCTCGTTGGGCGTGTACGCCGTCAATTACCCGGCCACCACCGACTTCGCCAACAGCCTTCCCGTCTCGCTGATCGACGGGATGCGCGACGAGAGCGCGCACGTCGAATCCATGGCCGCCAACTGCCCCAAGACCAAAGAGTTGCTCGGCGGCTACTCGCAGGGCGCGGCCGTGACGGGTTATGTCACCGAGGCGGCCGTACCGCCCGGTGTTGCCGCGGCCGGCGTGCCCAAGCCCGTGTCCCCGCAGGTGGCCGACCACGTCGCCGCGGTGACCATGTTCGGGACCCCCTCCGAGCAGTTCCTGCAGCAGTACAACGCGCCGACGATCAACATCGGCCCGCTGTTTCAGCCCAAGATCCTCGAACTGTGCGCCCAGGGCGACGGCATCTGCGGTGAGGGCAACGACCCCGTGGCGCACATGTCCTACCCGATGAACGGCATGACCGGGCAGGCCGCGGCTTTCGCCGCCGAGCACTTGTAGCGCGTTCACGCACATCCTGGTCACCGGCGGCAGTCGAGTCCGTTGCGTCAGGCCCGGTGCGGGCGTCGGGGCGGCGTGGCCGATGAGGTGGTCCCCGACGCGGCGCGGCGGGGCTTCCCCATGCCGACGGACGTACGCTAACCAGGGATCATCTTCCGGGATCCGCGGCAATCCGCGGCCGATGCGATCGAGGCGATATGAAGGCGGTGACCTGCACCCACGCCAAACTCGAGGTGGTCGACCGGCCGGCCCCGGCGCCGGCCCCGGGCCAGCTGCTGATCGACGTCCTGCGGTGCGGCATCTGCGGCTCGGACCTGCACGCCCGGCACCACTGCGACGAACTTGCCGACGTGATGGCAGCGGCAGGCTACCGCGACTTCATGCGGTCGAACCAGCGCGTCGTGTTCGGGCACGAATTCTGCGGCGAGGTGGTCGATTACGGGCCCGGCACCCGCAAGTTTCCGC
>JAQTVU010000434.1:0-2014 GCA_028706695.1 Mycobacterium sp. | reverse complement strand
GGGCTGTCGGCGATGGCCCCGGGCGCCTACGCCGAGCAGCTCCTCGTCGAGCGGTCGCTGGCCTTTCCGGTTCCCAACGGGCTGGCGCCCCGGATCGCCGCGCTGACCGAGCCGCTGGCCGTCGGCTGGCATGCCGTGCGCCGCGGCGAGGTGGGCAAGGGCGACGTGGCGATCGTGATCGGTTGCGGTCCGATCGGTCTGGCGGTGATCTGCATGCTGAAATCGCGGGGGGTGCGCACCGTGATCGCAAGCGACTTCTCCCCCGGCCGGCGCGCGCTCGCCACCGGCTGCGGCGCCGACGTCGTCATCGACCCGGCGCAGGACTCGCCCTATACGGCGCCGGCCGGGCACGGGCATCTGCACAGCATCCTCGACGCCTTCGGCCTCGCGGTCGGCACACTGGAGAAACTGCAGCGGCTGCGCCTACCGTGGTGGCATGTCTGGCGCGCGGCCGAAGCACTCGGCGCGGCCACCCCCAAACATCCGGTGATCTTCGAATGTGTTGGCGCCCCGGGCATTCTCGATGACATCATCGCCCATGCGCCACTGTCCTCCCGGGTGGTCGTCGTGGGCGTCTGCATGAGCGCGGATCGGTTCCGACCGGCGATGGCAATCACCAAAGAAATCGATCTGCGGTTCGTGCTCGGCTACACGCCGCTCGAGTTCCGCGACACCCTGCACATGCTCGCCGACGGCAAGGTCGACGCCTCCTCATTGATCACCGGCACGGTGGGGCTGGCCGGTGTCGAGGCCGCGTTCGACGCCCTGGGCGATCCCGAGGCGCACGCCAAGATCCTCATCGACCCGAAGAGCAGCGCCGCGAAACCCGAATGCTAAGCGCAGGGTTCGACCTCGAAGCCGACGGGCACCTCGTCGCTGCAGCCGCGCACGATGGAGTGGGCATGCAACCACCGGGCACCGCGTCGCAGCTCAGTCGGCGTTGCCGCGGTGCGGTGGGCATCCGGGTCCCCATAGCGTCCGGGCGTGCCGGCACAGGGAGCGGCGGTGCTGATGGCCGCGGAACCGGTCGCCGCAGTGTTGACCCCGGATCGGGTGCGGCATCCGCCGAGACCAGCCCGCAAACCTGCTGGCCCAGCAACTGGTGCCCGGCGGTCACTCCTTGTGATCGGTATCGCGGCTCGGCTGAACCCGTTTCGGTTCGCCCGGCATCTTGGGATAGTTCGGCGGGTACGGCAGGTCGCCGAGCCCCCGTTCTTCGTCGGCGTCGGCCATCTGCAGCAGGGGGACGATCGACTGAGCCGCGCCGCTCATGGCGGCCCAGGGGTCGTCGCGGCGGCGCACCAGATCCGGCACGGTGGCCATCGTGTAGTCGTCTGGTTCGGCACCGGCCAGCTCGTCCCAGCTCAGCGGCATCGACACGGTTGCGATCGGGGTGGGTCGCACCGAGTACGCCGAAGCCATGGTGCGGTCCCGGGCGTTTTGGTTGAAGTCGACGAAGATGCGTTTACCGCGTTCTTCTTTCCACCACGACGTGGTCACCGCATCCGGCGCGCGGCGCTCCACCTCGCGGGCCAGCGCGATGCTGGCCCGCCGCACCTCGATGAAGTCCCAGTCGGTGGCGATGCGCACGAAGACGTGGATGCCGCGTCCGCCGGACGTCTTCGGGAACCCCGCCAGACCGAGTTCCTCCAGCAGCGGCCGCAGCACCTCCACGGCGACGCCGCGGGCCTGCTCGAAACGGACACCGGGCTGCGGGTCCAGGTCGACGCGCAGCTCGTCGGGGTGCTCGGTGTCGGGGCAGCGCACCTGCCATGGGTGCAGCGTGATCGTTCCCATCTGCGCCGCCCAGACGATCGCCGCGGGGTGGGTGACCCGCAGCGCGTCGGCGGTCCGCCCCGACGGGAACGTGACCCGGCAGGTCTGCAGATAGTCCGGGTGGTGGGCGGGCATCCGCTTCTGGTAGATCTCCTCGCCGTCGATGCCGTCCGGGAAGCGCTGCAGATGGGTGGGCCGGTCGCGCAGCGCCTCGAACATCGGGCCGGTTGCCACGGCA
>JAQTVU010000433.1 GCA_028706695.1 Mycobacterium sp. | reverse complement strand
GAGGCGGCGTCGTGGGGCGACCGCATCGGGCCGCTGGTCGACGAGCGGCACCGCAAGCACGTGCACTCCCATGTCCGGGACGCCGTGCGGCGCGGGGCAGGTGTGTTGGTCGGCGGCGAGCCGGGGACCGGACCGGGGTCGTTCTACCCGCCCACCGTGTTGACCCGCTGCACCCCGGACATGCTGGTCATGCGCGAGGAGACGTTCGGCCCGGTGGCCCCCGTGCGGATGGTGGCGGACTTTGCGACGGCCCTGGCTGAGGCGGCCGACGATCGCTACGGCTTGGCCGCGACCGTGCTGACCGGCGACATGGCACATGCGCAGGAAGCGTGGCGCAGCCTGCCGGTGGGTACCGTGAAGATCAACAGCGTCTTCGGCGGCGCCCCTGGCGGCGCATCGGAGCCGCGGCGGAGCAGCGGCACCGGCTTCGGGTTCGGTCCCGAGCTTCTCGACGAGATGACCGCCGTGAAGGTGGTGCACTGGTCCGCGCCGGGCATCGACCGCAGCCGCGGAGGCTGACAACGGGCAGGAGGCATTGATGAAAGCGGCTGTGTTCCAAGGCAAGGGCCTCGTGGAATGCCAACATCGACCCGATCCGGGCATCGAAGATCCCGGCGACGCGATCGTGCGGGTGGGGTTGACGTGTGTCTGCGGTTCGGACCTGTGGTACTATCGCGGGCTCACCGACTATCCGCCCGGCAGTCCCATCGGTCACGAATTCATCGGCGTGGTCGAGCAGGTGGGTGACGACGTAACTACCGTGGCGCCAGGGGATTTCGTCATCTCACCGTGGTCATATAGCGACGGCGTCTGCCCGAACTGCCGGGCGGGCATCACCACCGCATGCTGCAACGGCGGTTTCATCCCGACGGCCAACCACAGCGGCGGCCAGGGCGATCTGGTGCGTCTGCCGCTTGCGGACGGAACGCTGGTCAAGGTACCCGGATCGATGTCCGATTATTCGACCGACGTCCTCGCGTCGTTGCTCACGCTTTCCGACGTCATGGGCACGGGCTACCATGCCGCGGTGTGCGCCCGGGTCCGCCGGGGTGACACCGTTGCGGTAGTGGGCGACGGCGCCGTCGGCCTGTGCGCGGTCATCGCCGCCAAACTACTTGGCGCCGAACGGATCATCGTCCTGAGCCGCCACCCGGCGCGACAGCGCCTCGCCGAGGAGTTCGGCGCCACCCACGTCGTCGCCGAGCGGGGCGACGAGGCGGTGGCGGCGGTGCGGGCGATCACCGACGGCGTCGGTGTGGATGCCGCGCTGGAATGCGTCGGAACCGATCAGGCGATGCAGACGGCGATCGGCATCTGCCGGGCGGGGGCGATGGTCGGCAACGTCGGGCTGCCGCACGGAGTGGAGATACCGGCCGCTGACCTCTTTGCCCGCAACGTCGGCGTGCACGGCGGGACCGCCCCGGTGCGCGTGTACCTTCCGGACTTGCTGACCGGCGTGCTGGAACAGCGCATAAACCCTGGCCGGGTGTTCGATTATCAGACCGACCTCGACGACATCGGAGCGGCCTACGCCGCCATGGACCAACGCCGCGCGATCAAGTCGCTGGTCAAGGTCGGCGACTTGTCCTGACGTACCTGGCAACATAGGCCCTGTGAGCCCGTCGCCATGGCATGCCCGCGTTGCCGACACCGACTGGGCAACGGTCGGAGCCGACCTGGATGACATTGGCGGGGCACGGCTTTCACGGCTGCTCACGTCAGCGGAAGGTGCGGCGCTGGTGGACCTGTGCTCCGATCACCGCTTGTTTCGGGCCACGGTCGACATGGTGCGCCACCGGTACGGCCAAGGCGAATACCGCTACTTCAAACAGCCCTACCCGCAGCCCATCGACGAACTCAAACATGCGCTCTACCCTCGGCTGTTGCCGATCGCCCGGGACTGGTGGGCCAAGCTGCGCCGCGAAGCGCCGTGGCCCGACACGCTCGACGAATGGCTCGAGGTCTGCCACCGCGCCGGCCAGGCAAAACCCACCGCCCTGATGCTCAAGTACGGGCCGGGGGACTGGAACGCCCTACACCGAGATCTCTACGGCAACCTGTTCTTTCCGCTTCAAGTGGTCGTCAACCTCAACGAACCGGGCCTGGCGCACACCGGCGGCGAATTTCTTCTCCTCGAGCAGCGGCCCCGCGCTCAGTCGCGCGGCACCGCCACCACACTGCCGCAAGGGCACGGCTATGTCTTCACCACCAGCGAGCGCCCGGTCCAGTCCAGGCGGGGCTGGTCGGCCGCCACGGTGCGTCATGGAGTGTCCATGGTGCGATCCGGGCAGCGCTACACCCTCGGTTTGATCTTTCACGACGCCGCCTGACCGGCACCGCGAGCATCGTTTCGGCCGGCCGGGCGGTCAGCGCAGCGGCGTCAAGGGAGGACCTGAGTCAGCCGAGGCCGCACCGGGGTCGGGCCGTCGGCGCGCGGGCCGCTGTGCCGGCGTTGCGGTTCGCCGCGGTAGCGGGACGGCTCGCCGTCGATTCCGCACAGCCGCCATGCGAGCCGAGATAGCGGATTCATCAGCCCGGTCTCGTAAGCCAGTGCCCGCATATCAGCGAACATGTCGCGCAACAACTTCTGCGATTCCGGTGATTTGAAGAAGAGTTCCCCTTTGACCTGGCGCGGAATGTCGAACTCACGCCAGAACGACTCCGGCGGGACCACGATCGCCTGGCACAGCACCCGCATGATCAACGGGCAATACAGCGAAATCCAGAATCGTTTCCAGCGGGTCAAGCGCGACAACCGTTTACGCAAAAACGCGTGTGCAAAAGCGATGTGGCGGGCTTCCTCGGCCACATGAATGGCCATCACCCGTTCCATGATCGGATGGAGCGACTTCCCTTCCCGCAACACGTCCTTCTGGGTGTGGTCCAGCGGTTCCTCGCCGGCGAGCACCCCGATGAAGAAGAGCACCGGCAACGGACCGGCTACCAGCGGAACCAACGGTGAGATCCAGCGCAGGACGTCGGGCAGGCCAGGAACATTCGCGTCGACGCGGTTGACCATCTCCTGCAGCATCATGGTGTGATTGCACTCTTCCACCGATTCATGCTGGCAATACCGGTATTCCGGTGAGCCGTTGGGGAGCCAGAACGTGTAGTTCATCAGGCCGCGAATCAAAATGGATTCAAATTGCGTCCCCACCTTGGCGACGTTGGCCTGGCGCCACATACCGATCTTGATCTTGCGATCTTCTGGCTGGGCCTGGTACCACGGGTGCCGGCCCAACGGGTCGGTCGCCGGCAGCATCCACCGAGGATCGTGGTCGATGACTTCGAAGTTGGGCGAATCCCAGTCGATGTCGGTGTAGGGATTGAAATTTCGCCGCACCGACCCCTCTGACAGGATGGCAAGGGCATTTACGTAGGCGACGTCATCGCGCACGTCCATGTTGCGGCGCCATCGCCGAAGCAGTTGCATCCCGACCATTTACAGTCCCCGACGAGTTGATTCACTCGTATCACGCTATGGCGATCACACGATCACTGCG
>JAQTVU010000432.1 GCA_028706695.1 Mycobacterium sp. | reverse complement strand
GAGCCACCGGCCGCACACGCCGGCGCATGTACCGTCAATCAGGTGATCAACCTGGCATATGACGACCAAGGTTCCGGTGAGCCCGTCGTTTTCATCGCCGGCCGCGGCGGCCCCGGTCGCACCTGGCAGCCCCATCAGGTTCCGGCGTTTCTGGAAGCGGGATACCGGGTCATCACCTTCGACAATCGCGGCATCGGCGCCACGGAGAACGCCGAAGGCTTCACCACGCAGACCATGGTCGCCGACACCGCCGAGCTGATCGAGTCGCTGGGCGCCGCGCCGGCACGCATGGTCGGGGCGTCGATGGGCTCATTCATCGCCCAGGAACTCATGGTGGTCCGCCCGGAGCTGGTTTCCGCCGCCGTGCTGATGGCCACGCGCGGGCGGTTGGACTGTGCGCGTCAGTTCTTCCACAACGCCGAGCTGGCGCTCTACGAGTCCCGCATCCAGTTGCCGCCCGCCTACGATGCGAGGGCGCGCCTGCTGGAAAGCTTTTCGCGCAAGACCATCAACGACGACGCGGCCGTCGCCGACTGGATCGCGATGTTCTCCACCTGGCCGGTCAAGCAGACACCGGGCCTGCGCTGCCAGCTGGACGTCTCTCCGCAGACCAACCGGCTGGCCGCCTACCGCAACGTCGCGGCGCCCGTGCTGGTGATTGGCTTCGCCGACGACGTGGTGACGCCGCCGTATCTGGGGCGTGAGGTCGCCGACGCGTTGCCCAACGGCCGCTACCTGCAGATACCCGACGCCGGTCACCTCGGCTTCCTGGAGCGGCCGCAGGCCGTCAACGCCGCGGCCCTGCAGTTCTTCGCCAACGTCAGGGTCTGATGGCCCGCCTTCTCCTCGCCCGCCGCGCGGCCGCGTCGTCGCCGGGCGGGTCTGATGGCCCGCCTTCTCCTCGCCCGCCGCGCGGCCGCGTCGTCGCCGGGCGGGTCTGATGGCCCGCCTCCTCCTCGGGCGCCGCGCGGCCGCATCGTCGCCGGGTTGTGCCACCCTGTACGAGTGAACCCCTCGACGACCCAGGCCCGCGTCGTCGTCGACGAGCTGATCCGCGGCGGCGTCCGCGACGTGGTGCTATGCCCGGGCTCGCGGAACGCGCGGCTGGCGTTCGCCTTGGCGGACGCCGACCGCGCCGGGCGGCTGCGGCTGCACGTCCGCATCGACGAACGCACCGCCGGCTATTTGGCCATCGGCCTGGCGGTCGCCGCCGGTGCGCCGGTGTGCGTCGCGATGACCTCGGGCACGGCCGTGGCCAACCTGGGGCCGGCGGTGGTGGAGGCCAACTACGCGCGGGTGCCGCTGATCGTGCTGTCGGCCAACCGGCCCTACGAATTGTTGGGCACCGGGGCCAACCAAACCATGGAACAGCTGGGCTACTTCGGCACCCAGGTCCGCGCCGCCATCAGCCTGGGGCTGGCCGAGGAGGCGCCCGAGCGCCTCGAGGCGCTCAACGCCACCTGGCGCTCGGCCACCTGCCGGGTGCTGGCGGCCGCCACCGGGGCCCGCACCGCCAACGCCGGGCCCGTGCAGTTCGACATCCCGCTGCGCGAACCGCTGGTGCCCGACCAGGAACCCCACGACGCGGTGGTCCCGCGGGGCCGGCCGGGCGGCCGGCCGTGGACCTACACGCCACCGGTCAGCTTCGACCAGCCCCTGGAAATCGACCTGTCACCCGACACGATCGTCATCGCCGGACATGGCGCGGGCGCGCACCCCAACCTGGCGCAGTTGCCGACGGTGGCCGAGCCCACCGCCCCGGCCCCGGCCACCCCGCTGCATCCGCTGGCGCTGCCGTTGCTGCGCCCGGAGCAGGTGATCATGCTGGGCCGCCCGACCCTGCACCGGCCGGTGTCGGCGCTGCTGGCCGACCCCCGAGTGCCGGTCTATGCGCTGACCACCGGCCCGCGCTGGCCGGACGTGTCGGGCAACTCGCAGGCCACCGGCACCCGCGCGATCACCACCGGCACACCGCATCCCGCGTGGCTGCAACGCTGCGCGGAGGCGAACCGCCACGCCGTAGCCGCGGTCCGCAACCAGCTCGCGTCGCACCCGTTGACCACCGGGCTGCACGTCGCGTCGGCGGTGGCGGACGCGCTGCGACCCGGGGACCAGCTGGTGCTCGGGGCATCCAATCCGGTGCGCGACGCGGCGTTGGTGGCCCTGTCCGCCCCGGGCATCCGGGTGCGCTCCAACCGCGGAGTCGCCGGCATCGACGGCACCGTGTCCACCGCCATCGGTGCGGCCCTGGCCTACGAGCGGACGGCCGGCGGCCGGACCATCGCGCTGATCGGCGACCTCACCTTCGTCCACGACAGCTCCGGGCTGCTCATCGGACCCACCGAGCCCACGCCGCAGCAACTGACCATCGTGGTGTCCAACGACAACGGCGGCGGCATCTTCGAGCTGCTCGAGCAGGGCGACCCACGCTTCTCCGACGTGTCTTCGCGGGTCTTCGGCACCCCGCATGACGTCGACGTCGGCGCGCTGTGCCGGGCCTACCACGTCGAGAGCCGGCAGATCGAGGTCGACCAGCTCGAGGCGGCCCTCGACGAGCCCGCGGCCGGCCTGCGGGTGCTCGAGGTCAAGGCGGACCGGTCCTCGCTGCGCCAGTTGCACGCGGCCATCAACGCGTCGCTGTGAAAGTCGCTATGAGACGCTATGAGATTTGCACCACGGTGATCTCTGCGAAGACGTTGCTGCACGCGCTGATCCATGGCCGCAGCGATGAACCGCCGAAGACCCGGGCGCGGGTGGCGCTGCGCTGGGCGCGGATCGCGGTGCTGATCGTGACCGGGCTGGTCACGCTGCAGTCGGTGCTGCTGGTCGCCGGGGCATGGCGCGACGACCTCGCGATCCAGCACAACATGGGGGTGGCGCAGGCCGAGGTGCTCAGCGCCGGGCCGCGGCGCTCCACGATCGAGTTCGTCACCCCCGAGCGGGTCACCTACCGGCCCGAACTGGGCGTGCTGTACCCGTCGGAGCTGGCGACGGGCATGCGCATCTACGTCGAATACAACAAAAACGACCCGAATCTGGTGCGGGTGCAACACCGCAATGCCGGGCTGGCGATCATCCCGGCGGGTTCCATCGCGGTGGTGGGCTGGCTGGCCGCGGCGGCGGTCTTGGCCGGCCTGGCGCTGCTCGACAGGCGGTTGGACCGCCACGACGAGGCCGGCAGCCGGCCCGGGGCAGCGGTGTCATAGCGCGTCAAGCAGCAGATTTCGCGACCTGTATGCCCGTCGGCAACCTTGACGACAGACAGCGCTGACACTGTGAGGGCGTGCGCGTTGCGATCGTCGCCGAGTCGTTCCTTCCCGATGTGAATGGTGTCAGCAACTCGGTGCTCCGGATCCTCGAGCACCTTCGCCGGACGGGGCACGAGGCCCTGGTCATCGCACCCGACACCCCGCCGGGCGAGCCGCGCGCGGAGCGGATCCACGACGGGGTCCGGGTGCACCGGGTGCCGTCACGGATGTTCCCCAAGGTGACCACGCTGCCGCTGGG